>NZ_JBHTJA010000011.1:0-120059 GCF_042675525.1 Actinomadura sediminis | reverse complement strand
GGGCGGGCGTCGACCGGGCGCTGATCGCCGCGGGCGCGGCCGTCAGCGCGTTCGGCCGGCGGGCCAGCAGGCGGCCACCAGGACCACGGCGGCGACCGCGGTGCCGACCTGCACCGCCGCCTGCCGGAGGCCCCAGGCCGCCTCCTCGGGCCCGAACAGGCCGAACAGGCCGGTCCCGGCGAACGCGGCGACGACCCCGACCCCGATGGTTGCCCAGGCCGGCATGGTCGGCCGGCCGGGGGTGACGAGGCGGCCGAGGACGCCGACGGCGGCGCCCAGGACGATGGCGGCGATGCTCCCGGCGATGGTCATGCGCGCCCCGTCGCCGGCGGTGCGTGCTCCTCGCCCATCAGGCGGCGCAGGGACCGGACGAACGCGAACATCGCCGCCCCCGCGACGATCGTGAACGCGCCGAGGGTGAGGAAGTACCGCACGTCCCCCCAGGCGTCCTCGAGGCGGGCGACCTGCCCGCCGACCGCGTCGCCCGCCGCGGTGGCCAGGAACCACACGCCCATCATCTGGCTGGCGAAGGCGTGCGGCGCCAGCCGGGTCGTCACCGACAGGCCGACCGGCGACAGCGACAGCTCACCGAACACCTGGAGGAGGTAGACGGCGATCAGCCACGCGATCGTCACCCGGCCGCCGCCGGCGGCGGCCGCCGCCATCGACATCACGACGAACGACAGCCCCACCATGACGAGCGCGAACGCGAACTTGTGCGGGGTGCTGACGCGGCGCCCGAAGCGGGTCGTCCACAACCACGCGAACACACCGGCGAAGCAGATGATCAGGATGGGGTTGATGTTCTGGGTCCAGCTCGTCGGCATCCGCCAGCCGAAGAAGTCGAGGTCGACGTGCTCGTCGGCGAAGACGTTCAGCGGCCCGGGCGCCTGGTCGTAGATCATCCAGAAGACGGCGGCGCCGACGAACAGCCACACGTAGGCGCGCAGCCGCACGCGTTCGTCGTCGGTGACCTCGTGGCTGCGCAGCAGGTAGCCGAGGTAGACGGCGGGGACGACGAGCGCCAGCACGGTCAGCGCGACCGTGACGGCGTCGACCGTGAGCTCCCCGAGCCCCGCGAGGATCGCCACGACGGCGGCCGTGAGGGCGAGGCCGCCGAGGACGTACCGGGCGAGGGTGCGGCGTTCGTCCGGGGTGAGCCGGTGGCCCGGGGCCTCCCCCACGCCGCGCAGGTGCCGGGAGCCGAGCACGTACTGCAGGAGCCCGATCCCCATGCCGACCGCCGCGGCGCCGAAGCCGGCGTGCCAGTTCACCTTCTCGCCGAGCCAGCCGACGAGGAAGGGGGCGAGGGAGCCGATGTTGATGCCCATGTAGAAGATGGAGAACCCGGCGTCGCGGCGCGCGTCGTCCTGCCCCTCGTACAGCTTGCCGACCATGGTGGAGATGTTGGGCTTGAGCAGCCCGGTGCCCAGGATGATCAGCACGAGGCCGAGGTAGACGAATCCCGCGCCGCCCGGTACCGCCATCGAGACGTGCCCGAGCATGATGACGACGCCGCCCCACAGGACGGCCCGGCGGGCGCCCAGGATGCGGTCGGCGATCCAGCCGCCCGGCAGGGCGACGAAGTACACCATCGACATGTAGACGCCGAGGAGCGCCTTCGCCGTCCCCTCGTCCATGTCGAGCCCGGCCTCCGCGGGCGGCGCGATGAGGAACAGGACGAGGATCCCGCGCAGCCCGTAGAAGCTGAACCGCTCCCACATCTCCGTGAAGAACAGCGTGGCCAGACCCCACGGATGGCCGAAGAACGTCCGTTCTCCCCGGACGGACGCATCCGTCATGCGACCTCCCCCCGATCATCGCGACGGGGGTCCTACCCAAAGATCGGCTAGCGCACCACGAGCGTCCGGCGGCCGCGCGGCACCAGTTCGCCGATCACCGGCGCCCCGGGGATCTCGCCCGCCACCAGGAGCCCGCCGGACGTCTGCGCGTCGGCGAGCAGCAGCCGTTCCTCCTCGCCGATCCGGCGGAAGTCGGCGTGGGGCGACACCCACGCCAGGTTCCGGCGGGTGCCGCCGGGGACGAACCCGTCGCGGACGGCGGCGCGGGCGCCGTCCAGGTACGGGACGGCGGCGGCGTCGACGACGGCGGTGACGCCGCTCGCCCGCGCCAGCTTGAACAGGTGGCCGAGCAGCCCGAACCCGGTGACGTCGGTGGCGCAGCGGGCGCCGCCGTCCAGGGCGGCCCGCGCGGCCGCGGCGTTCAGCTCGGTCATCGTCGCCACGGCCTGCGGGAACGCCTCGCCGGTCGCCTTGTGCCGGGCGTTGAGGGCGCCGAGGCCGAGCGGCTTGGTCAGCGTCAGCGGGGTCCCGGCGCGGCCGCCGTCCAGGCGCAGCAGCCGGTCCGGGTCGGCGATGCCGGTGACGGCGAGGCCGTACTTGGGCTCGGGGTCGTCCATGCTGTGGCCGCCCGCGATGGCGCAGCCCGCGGCGGCGGCGACGTCCCGGCCGCCGCGCAGGACCTCCCGGGCGAGGTCGCCGGGCAGCAGGTCGCCGGGCCAGGCCAGCAGGTTCAGCGCCATCAGCGGCTCGCCGCCCATGGCGTAGACGTCGGACAGCGCGTTGGCGGCGGCGATCCGGCCCCAGTCGTAGGGGTCGTCGACGACCGGGGGCAGGAAGTCGGCGGTGGACAGCACGGCGCGCCCGTCCGCGATCCGCACCGCCGCGGCGTCGTCGCCGTCCTCCCCGCCGGCCAGCAGCGGTGCGCCGCCGCCGGTGAGCCCGGCCACGACGCGCTCCAGCTCGCCCGGGGGGATCTTGCAGGTACAGCCGCCGCCGTGGGCGTACTGGGTGAGGCGTGCGGTGCGGGCGAGGGGGGTCACCGGGAAATTTAATGCACAACTACCGCAAATGATCAACAACCGGACGGTACGGGATCGATCACCCAGCGACCACGGGCGGCCGCCACCTGCGAAAGGACGCCCGGACCCCTTGCCCGAACGGTGTTCGGCGTGGTGCGATTCGACTCTGCAAGTTATCACTTACTTCGGCATCGACACCGACACGAGGGGCGACATGGGCATCCAGGAGCAGCGCGCGGAACTCGACCGGGCCCTCGCGGGCCGGACCGTCTGCGGCGAACTCGCCGAGACCGCGGACCTGCACGGCGACCGGCCCGCCTACTCCGACCCCGACGGGGCGGGCTGGCGCACGCTCACCTGGGCCGAGACCCGCGCCCGGGCGCTGGAGACGGCGGCCGGGTTCGCCGCGCTCGGGCTGCGGCCGGGCGAGGTCGTCGCGCTGATGATGCCGAACCGGTCCGAGCACGTGCTCGCCGACCTCGGCGCCGTCCACGCCGGGGGCGTCCCCACCACGGTGTACGCGACGCTCGCCGCCGAGCAGATCGCGTTCGTCGCCGGCGACTGCGCCGCGAAGTACGCCGTCCTCGACGGCCGCGACCAGCTCGACCGCTGGCTGCCCGCCCTCGACCGGCTGCCCGGCCTCCGCAAGATCATCGTGGTGGACGCCGCCGCCTGCCCGGACGGCGACGACCGCTTCCTGACCTGGGACGCCTTCACCGAGCTCGGGCGCTCGTCCCTCGCCGCCGAACCGGCCGAGATCGACCGGCGCTGGCGGGCGGTCGCGCCGGAGGACACCGTCACCCTGCTGTACACCTCGGGCACCACCGGCGACCCCAAGGGCGTGCTGATCACCCACTCGATGGTGCTGCACGAGGCCGCGATGGTCCGGGGCAGCTCGGTGCTGCCCGAGCACCCCGCGGGTGTCTCCTACCTGCCGTTCGCGCACATCGCCGACCGCGTCCTCAGCTACTACCTACCGATCCGGCTGGGCTCGCACGTCCACTTCTGCCCGGACCCGGCGAAGCTCACGTCCGTCCTCCCGCAGGTGCGGCCGCACTCGTTCTTCGGCGTCCCGCGCGTCTGGGAGAAGATCATGGCGGGGATCCAGGCCGTGCTGGCCGCCGAGCGGGACGGGGCCAAGAAGGCCGCCGTCGCCGCGGCCCTCGACGCCGGCCGCGCCTACGTCACCGCCCAGGAGTTCGGCAACACCCTCACCCCGGAGATCGCCGCCGCCTACGAGCGGGCCGACGAGGCCGTCCTGACCCCGATGAAGGCGATGCTCGGCCTCGACCGGGTCGGCCAGGCGTCCAGCGCCGCCGCGCCCCTGCCCGAGGACGTCGCCCGCTTCTTCGCCGGCCTCGGGCTGAAGATCTTCGACGCGTACGGGATGACCGAGACGACGGGCGCGATCACCGCGAACCTCGCCGACTCCTTCAAGCTCGGGACGGTCGGCCGCGCGCTCGGCGGCGTCGAGCTCAAGATCGCCGACGACGGCGAGATCCTCGTGCGCGGCGCGACCTGCACCCCCGGCTACCTCGACCGGCCCGAGGCCACCGCCGCCCTCATCGACGCCGACGGCTGGGTGCGCACCGGCGACGTCGGGCGCCTCGACGAGGACGGCTTCCTCCGCGTCGTCGACCGGAAGAAGGAGCTGATCATCACCGCGGGCGGCGAGAACATCGCCCCCTCGATGATCGAGAACATGCTCAAGGAGCACCCGCTCGTCGGGCAGGCCCTCGCCTACGGAGACCGCCGCCCCTACGTCGTCGCCCTCGTCACCCTGGACGGCGAGGTCGCGCCCGTCTGGGCCGCCGCGCACGGCATCGAGCGGACCGACCTCGCCTCGCTCGCCGAGCACCCGGTCGTGCTGGAGGAGATCGGCCGCGCCGTCGCCGACGCCAACGAGCGGCTCGCCCGCGTGCAGCGGGTGAAGAGGTGGCGCCTGCTGCCCGCCGAGTGGACCGCCGAGAGCGAGGAGCTCACCCCGACCCTGAAGCTGAAGCGCCGCGTCGTCCACGGCAAGTACGCGTCGGCCATCGACGCGCTGTACGCGTCCTGATCCGGAACCGCCGCGGCGGGCCCCTATGATCGGTGGCGGAGGCGTGTGAGCGCCTGGTGGCCTCCCCGACCTTCAAAGTCGATGGTCCCGAGCATCTCGGGACGGCGGGTTCGATTCCCGTACGCCTCCGTTTCCCCGTCCGCACGTACGTTCCGGCCGCCCGGCTCGGCGGCCGGTGCCGCTGTCCCGGTGCCGCTGTCCTGGTACCGCTGTCCCGGTGCCGCTCGCGGGCGCGTCGTGCGCGGGCCGTACCGTGAGGGCATGAGTGGGCGCCGGATCGCGTACGCGGTCGTGATGGGGACGTGACCGAGCGCCTCACCGACGTCGCCTGGCTGCTCGACCTGGCGGGCGTGTTCGTCTTCGCGGTGTCGGGCGCCCTCACGGCCGTCCGGCAGAAACTCGACGTCGTCGGCCTGGTGGTGCTCGCCGAGATCACCGGGCTCGGCGGCGGGATCGTCCGCGACCTGATGATCGGCGCGGTGCCGCCGGCCGCGTTCACCAGCCTCGGCTACGTGCTGGTCCCGCTGGCCGCGTCCGCGCTGGTGTTCTTCTGGCACCCGCACGTGCAGCGGCTCATGCCCGGCATCATGCTGTTCGACGCCGCCGGGCTCGGCCTGTTCTGCACGACCGGCACCGTGAAGGCCCTCGCCTTCGGGCTCTCGCCGCTGCACGCGGTGCTGCTCGGGACGATCACGGCCGTCGGCGGCGGCGCCCTGCGCGACCTGCTGAGCGGGCAGATCCCCGCCGTGCTGTACGACCGGCAGCTGTACGCCCTGCCCGCGCTGCTCGGCGCGGCCGCGGTGGCCGCGACGGACGCGGCCGGCCTGCACGGCGACGGCGTCACCGCGGGCGCCGCCGTCCTGGCGTTCGGGCTGCGGGTGCTGGCGATGCGGTACGGCTGGCGGGCGCCGCGGCCGCGCGGCGTCTCCGACTGATCCCCCGCCGCCCTCCCCCGGCCACGGGCGCGGCCGATCCGGGGTACGGTCGTGGTCATGGGGCGGATCACCGTGCGCAGGCCGATACTGAGGCTGAGCACCGGCGGGACGCGCGCGCGGCGGCCCGACACGCTCGCCGTGGAGGAGCCGCTGGAGATCCGCGTCGCCGGCCGGCCGCTCACCGTCACCATGCGCACCCCCGGGCACGACTTCGACCTGGTCGCCGGATTCCTCGCGGCCGAGGGCGTCATCGCGGACGCGGCCGACCTGGCGGCGATGCGGTACTGCGCCGACACCGAGGAGCAGAACGTCCTGGACGTGGCGCTGGCGCCGGGCGTCCCGGAGCCGGACGCGTCGATGACGCGGGCGTTCACCACCACCAGCGCGTGCGGGGTCTGCGGGAAGGCGAGCATCGAGGCGCTGCGCGCCGACCGGCCGTACGACGTCGCCGCGGACCCGGTGCGGCTCACCGCCGCGACGCTCGCCGCCCTGCCGGACCGGCTCCGCGCGGCGCAGCGGGCGTTCGACCGGACGGGCGGGCTGCACGCCGCCGGGCTGTTCGACGCCGCGGGCGGGCTGCTGGCCGTCCGGGAGGACGTCGGGCGGCACAACGCCGTCGACAAGGTGATCGGCTGGGCGCTGCGGCGCGCGGAGCTGCCGCTCGCGGGGCGCGTGCTGATGGTCAGCGGGCGCGCGTCGTTCGAGCTGACGCAGAAGGCGATGACCGCCGGGATCCCGGTGCTGGCGGCGGTGTCGGCGCCGTCCTCCCTCGCGGCCGACCTCGCCGAGGACGCCGGGATGACGCTCGTCGGGTTCCTGCGGGGCGAGACCATGAACGTCTACACCGGCGCCGGGCGCGTCACCGCCTGACGACGCGCCGTAGCGGGCGTCCGGAATCGGCCTCGCCACCTGGCCGCTTGTCACCCCCCGCGCAAAACCAAGCGGTAACTTGTTGGCCCGCTCCCAAGAAAGCGCGGGCCGGACCGAGTTGACTCGACCTCTCGCGCTGCGACGCGCGCACGCCCGCGACGAAGAGGAGAGGGAATGACGAGGCCCCTGGCGGACGGCGGACCGGCGTCCGGGATCGACGAGCGTCATCCTCCGATCAAGCCTCGGCGCGTCACGTTCGACTGGTCGGAGACCCCGCTGCACTGGGTGCCGGGGGATCCCGTCGCCACCCACATCATCAACTCCTTCCACATTGTCTTGCCCGAAGGCGAGAAATGGTTCATCCAGTGCGTGAAGGACGCCCGGCCGTACATCAAGGACGAGCGGCTGCTCGAGGAGATCAAGGGGTTCATCGGCCAGGAGATGGTCCACGCCCGCTCCCACCAGGGCGTCCTCGACCAGATCCTGGAGAAGAACGGCATCGACGTCTCCAAGATCACCGACGCGGCGGCGAAGGGGAACGCCGAGCGGCCGGAGCTGATGGCGGCGCTGAAGAAGAAGAACCCGCGGGCGTGGCGGCGGCGGCTGCGGTTCGAGCTGGCCGCGGTCGCCGCGATCGAGCACTACACCGCCGTGCTCGGCCAGTGGATCATGGACAACGAGGGGTTCGAGAAGTCCGGCGTCGACCCGACGATGGTGGACCTGCTGCGCTGGCACGGCGCCGAGGAGGTCGAGCACCGGTCGGTGGTGTTCGACGTCTACAAGGCCATGGGGGGCCGGTACCCGATGCGGGTCGCGGCCTGGGTGGTGTCGCTGTTCTTCCTGTACTGGGCGCTGATCGGCGGTTCGCTGTACCTGCTCAAGCAGGACCCGACGGTCACCAAGAGGATCACGCCGCTGCGCGTGTACCGGGCCTACCGGCGCTCGGTGCGGCGCGGGCACGTCCCCGGGATCTTCCGGCTGCTGCTCGGCGAGGCTCCCGTCTACCTGCGGCCGGGCCACCACCCGTCCAAGGTCTGCTCGACGCCGCAGGCGCTCGACTACCTGATGCGCTCCCCCGCCGCCCGGGCCGCGGGCTACGACCCCTACTAGCGGGCGCGCGCGTGGCGAGCGTCACGCGGTCCCCCCTTGACCCGGGGGTCCGCGCGGGCGCTTAATTAACACCGTGTCCAATAAAGTGGCGCTCGCCCGCGTCGACGACCCCGCGGAGCTCGAGCGATTCCGTGCCGTCCAGCGGCTCTCCTACGCGTGCGCGGACGCGGTGGCCGCGACGCTCGAACCCGGGGTGACCGAGCGCGAGGCGTGCCGCCGCATGCGCCGGTGGCTGCGCGAACGCGGCGTGGACGACTGGCTGCACACGCCGTTCGCCTGGTTCGGCGACCGGTCCGCCTTCACCGGCTTCCGCGTCCCCACGCAGTTCCTGCCGAGCGGCGCCCGGCTCGAGGAGGGCATGCCGTACATTCTCGACATGGCGCCGGTGAAGGACGGCTACTGCGCCGACATCGGCTACGGCGGGGTCCTCGGGGAGAACCGCGTCTGGGACCGCGTCGACGCCGACCTCGCCGAGTACCGGGCCCTGATCCTGCGCCTCGTCCGCGAGCGGCGGACGTTCGCCGACGTCTACGCCGAGGTCGACGCGCTCATCGAGCGGCAGGGCCACGCCAACCGGCACCGCAAGTACCCCGGCCGGGTCATCGGCCACCAGGTCGGCGTCATCGGCGGCGTCCTCCCCAAGCGCGTCGGCTTCCCGTTCGGCGTCCGTTTCCTGCAGACGATGGGCCGCGAGCTGGTCACCGAGCGTGTCAAGGGCCGGTCGCCGCTCTGGAACGGAGGCGCGCAGTCCCGGCACGCGCCGACGCCCGGCCTGTGGGCCGTCGAGCCGCACATCGGGTTCCGGGGCGTCGGCGTGAAATTCGAGGAGATCCTCGTCGTCACCGAGGACGACGCCCACTGGCTCGACGACGATCTCCCCCATGTGCGCCGGTGGGCGCGACGAGAGGCGGCATAGATGGAGGCTGTGAAGCGGCGGCGCGTGCGCGGCGACGGGGTCGACCTCGCCGTCCACGAGCAGGGCGACCCGGCGAACCCGACGGTCCTGCTCGTGCACGGCTATCCCGACACGCACGCCGTGTGGGACGAGGTCGCCGGACGGCTCGCCGCGCGGTTCCACGTCGTCCGGTACGACGTGCGCGGCGCGGGGGCGTCCTCGCGGCCCTTCGGCGCGAAGCACTACGCCTTCGAGCACCTCATGGCCGACATGCGGGCGGTGCTGGACGCCGTCGCGCCCGGCCGCGCCGTCCACCTGGTCGGGCACGACTGGGGGTCGATCCAGGGCTGGGAGGCGGCCTGCACGATGCCGGACCGGTTCGCGTCCTTCACATCGATCTCCGGGCCCTGCCTCGACCACGTCGGCCACTGGACGCGCCGGTCGTTCGGCCGCCCGACGCCGCGCGGGCTGCGGCGCGCGGCCGCGCAGGGCATGCGGTCCTGGTACATCTACTTCTTCCAGACCCCGCTGCTGCCCGAGGCGCTGTGGCGGGCCGGGATCGCCCGGGCGTTCACCCGCGCCCTGGAGGTCGGCGAGGGGATTCCCGCCCGCGACGGCCACCCGGCCCGGACGCTGCCGCGCGACGGCGCGGCCGGGGTCGGCCTGTACCGGGCGAACATGGCGCGGCGGCTGCGGCGGCCGCTCGACCGCCGCACCGACGTGCCGACGCAGGTGATCGTCCCGACCCGCGACCTGTTCGTGTCGCCGCATCTGGTGGGCGGGCTGGCCGAGCAGGTCCCGAACCTGTCGCTGCGGACCGTCCGGGCCGGGCACTGGGTGCCGCGCAGCCACCCGGACGTCGTCGCCCGCTGGATCGCCGAGCACGCCGCGGGCACGGCGGGCGGGCCGCTGACCGCCGCGCAGGCGCGGTCGCTGCGGCGGGCGCGGGTCGCCGGTGACCGCCGCCCTTTTGACGGCTCGCTGGTCGTCGTCACGGGGGCGGGCGGCGGGATCGGGCGCGCCACCGCGCTGGCGTTCGCCGAGCGCGGCGCGGAGATCGTCGCCGCCGACCTGGACCTCGCGGCGGCGCAGCGCACCGCCGACCTCGCCGGACGAGCGGGCCCGGCCGGGCACGCGGTCCGCGTGGACGTGGCGGACGCGCGGGCGATGGAGCACTTCGCCAAGTCCGTCCTGCACGACCACGGCGTCCCCGACGTCGTGGTCAACAACGCCGGGATCGGCATGGCCGGGCCGTTCCTCGACCACACCGCCGACGACTGGCGGCAGGTCCTGGACGTGAACCTGTGGGGGGTCGTCCACGGATCCCGGCTGTTCGCCGCGCAGATGATCGAGCGCGGGCAGGGCGGCCACCTCGTCAACGTCGCGTCGGCCGCCGCGTTCACCCCGTCCCGCACCCTGCCCGCGTACGCGACGAGCAAGGCGGCGGTGCTGATGCTGTCGGAATGCCTGCGCGCCGAACTGAAGGGCGCGGGCATCGGGGTCAGCGCGATCTGCCCCGGCATCGTCGATTCCGGGATCACCGGGCGGGCCCGGTTCGTCGGCCGCGACGAGGCCGGCCAGGCCGACGGACGCGACCGCGCGACCCGTGCCTACGCGCTGCGCGGCTTCGCCCCCGAGGGGGTCGCGGAGCGGATCGTCGCCGCCGTCCGCGACGACCGCGCCGTCGTCCCGGTCGCGGCCGAGGCGCACGCGGCGCGGCTGCTGGCCCGCGTGTCGCCCGGCGCGATGCGGCTGTTCGCGCGGCTCGACCTGAGGTGACGCGCGGTCCCGGCGGTGCGCGGCCCTAGGGTGGTCCCCGGGAGGCGATGCACATGCCGGACGCGGTCGTCGTCGGGGCGGGGCAGAACGGGCTCGTCGCGGCGAACGTGCTGGCCGACGCGGGCTGGGACGTGCTGGTGCTCGAGGCGCAGCCCGAACCCGGCGGGGCGGTGCGCAGCGACCGGGGCGTCCACCCCGGCTACGTCAGCGACCTGTGCAGCGCGTTCTACCCGCTCGGCGTGGCGTCCCCGGCGATGCGCGCGCTCGGGCTGGAGCGACACGGGCTGCGCTGGCGGCACGCCCCGGCCGTGCTGGCCCACCCGCTGCCGGACGGCCGCTGCGCCGTCCTCGAACGCGACCCGGACGCCACGGCCGCCGGGCTGGAGGCGCTCGGCGCGGGCGACGGGGAGGCGTGGCTGCGGCTGTACGGGCTGTGGGAGCGCATGGGCGAGGAACTGCTGCGCGCCCTGTTCACCCCGTTCCCACCGGTCCGTCCCGTGCCGGCGCTGGCCGCCGCCGCCCGCCGCGCGGGCGCCCCGGCCGGGGGCGTCCTGGGCGTCCTGCGGACGCTGCTGTCCCCCGTGCGGGCGCTCGGCGAGCGGGAGTTCGCGGGACCGGGCGGGCCGCTGCTGCTGGCCGGGTCGACGCTGCACACCGACCTGACGCCGGAGTCGACGGGCGGGGCGGCGTTCGGCTGGCTGCTGGCGATGGCCGGGCAGCGGTACGGCTGGCCGGTCCCCGAGGGCGGGGCCGGGGAACTGACGGCCGCGCTGGTGCGGCGGCTGGAGGCGGCGGGCGGACGGGTGCGCTGCGGCACGCCGGTGGCGTCGGTGATCGTCCGGGACGGTCGGGCGCTCGGCGTCCGCACCGCCGGCGGGGAGCCGATCCGGGCCGCGAAGGCGGTGCTGGCGGACGTGTCGGCGCCCGCGCTGTACGGGGGCCTCGTCGCCTGGGAGCACCTCCCGGCGCGGCTGCGCGAGCAGATGCGGCGGTTCGACCTGGACCCCGCGACGTTCAAGGTGGACTGGGCGCTGACGGCCCCGATCCCGTGGACGTCCCCGGGCGCCGCGCGCGCGGGCACCGTCCATCTCGCGCCGGACCTCGACGCCCTCACCCGCTACGGCGCCGACCTCGCCACCGGGCGGGTCCCGGCCGAGCCGTTCGCGCTCCTCGGCCAGATGACGACCGCCGACCCCACCCGCTCCCCCGCCGGGACGGAGTCGGTGTGGGCCTACACGCACGTGCCGCACCGCGTCCGCGGCGACGCGGGCCCCGACGGGATCACCGGCGCGTGGGACGCGCGGGAGCGCGCGGCGCTCGCCGACCGGCTCGAAGGGATCGTCGAACGGCTCGCCCCCGGCTTCCGGGACCGCATCGCCGCCCGCCGGATCGTCGCCCCGCCGGATTGGGCCGAGCACAACGCGAGCCTGCCGGGCGGGGCGCTGAACGGCGGGACGTCGCTGCCGCACCAGCAGCTCGTGTTCCGTCCCGTGCCGGGCCTCGGACGCGCGGAGACCCCCGTCGCGGGGCTGTTCCTGGCGTCGGCTTCGGCGCACCCGGGCGGCGGCGTGCACGGCGGCTGCGGGACCAACGCGGCCCGCGCCGCGCTCGCGCACGCGTCCCCCGCCGGGCGGCTCGTCCTCACGCCCGCGCTGGAGGCGCTGCGCCGCGCCCTCACCGGCTGACGGGCCCCGCCCGCCCGCGCCGGGCCGCCCTTCCCGCCGCGGCGGGCTTCCCTTGCGCGCCGGATCGTGCGACCTTTGCGGGACCGGAACCCCCATGTCACCGGAGCGTGAGGCAATGCGGATTCGCGACATCCTGCGTAGGAAGGGCGACGCGGTGGTCACCGTGCCGCCCGGGAGCACCGTCCGGGAACTCCTGGCCGTCCTGGCCGAGCACAACGTCGGGGCGGTCGTCGTGTCCGCCGACGGCGCGACCATCACCGGGATCGCGACCGAACGGGACGTCGTCCGGCGGCTGCACGAGCACGGCGCGGAGCTGCTGGACCGTCCCGTGTCCGACATCATGACCGCCGAGGTCCGCAGCTGCGCCCCCGGCGATCTGGTCCAGGACCTGCGGCGGACCATGACCGAGCACCGCTTCCGCCACATGCCCGTGGTCGAGGACGGGCGGCTCGCCGGGATCGTCAGCATCGGCGACGTGGTGAAGAGCGCCATCGACGCGCTGGAGAGCGAACGCGAGCACCTCGTCGACTACATCCAGAACGTCCAGTGACGCCCTACACGTAGGCGGGCAGCATCCGCGCGGCGGGCGCGCCCTCCACCCGCCGGTACGCGGCGGCGAGCCGGTCGACGGCCGCGCGCAGCGCGTCCGGCGGCAGCACGTAGGGAAGGCGCACGTAGTCCTCCAGCACGCCGTCGGCCGCGAACACCGGTCCCGGCACGACGCGGACGCCGAACCGGGCGGCCGTCTCGGCGAACTGCGACGCGACCGGTGCGCCGAGCCGCGCCCACAGCGACATGCCGCCCTCCGGAAGCCGGAACTCCCAGTCGGGCAGCCGCTCCCGCAGCGCCGCGGCGAGCGCGTCCCGGCTCGCCCGCAGGTGCGCGGCCCGCTCCGCCCGGACCGCCTCCACGCGGGCCAGCAGTTCCCGGACGATCAGCTGGTCCAGCACGGGGCTCGCCATGTCGAGCGGCTCGCGCGCCACGACCATGCGGCGCACGAGGGGCGCGGCCGCGCGGATCCAGCCGATCCGCAGCCCGCCCCACATCAGCTTGGACGCCGACCCGATCGTGATCACCCGGCCGCCGTGGTCGTACATCGCCAGCGGCGCCCGGCGCGGCGCGCCCGGATCGTGCCCGAGGTCGGCGAAGATCTCGTCGGCGACGACGTACGCGTCGGCGGCCCGCGCGGCGGCCGTGAACGCGGCGCGGTCGGCGTCCGGCATCAGCAGGCCCGTCGGGTTGTGGAAGTCGGGGATCGTGTGCACCAGCCGGACGGCCGCCTGCCGCATCGTGGCCGCGGCCAGCTCGGCGTCCCAGCCGCCGTTCATCCCGACCGGGACCAGCCGCGCGCCGGCGGCCCGCAGCGCCGTCAGCGCGTGCGGGTAGGTGGGCCGCTCGACCATCACCGGGTCCCCGGCGCCCACCAGCAGCCGGACGAGGAGCGTGAACGCCTGCTGAGCGCCGCTCGTGACGACGATCTCGTCCGGGCGGGTGGGGACGCCGCGGGCGGTGTAGCGGTCGGCGATCGCCTCGCGCAGGCAGGCGAGCCCGGCCGGCTCGTACCCGGGGCCTGCGCTGTACCGGGGCAGCTCGGCGACGGCCGCCGCCACGGCCTCGACGAAGACGGCCGGGCCGGCGGTCGGCGGCCAGCCGAGGTCGATGAACCCCGCGCCGTCCGGTCCCCCGTCGGCGAACGGCGTCTCGAACCCGGCGACGCCGAGCCCGCCGGACGCCGGGCGGGCCGCCGCGTCGCCGGCGTCCGGGCCGGGCGGCGCCGGGCGACGCCCCGCGCCGCCACCGGGACCGCCGTCGGCCGCCATCCGCACCGGCGGCAGCGCCGTCCAGCTTCCCGCGCCCTGCCGGCTCTCGATGTAGCCCTCCTCGCGTAGCCGGTCGTAGGCGGCCGTCACCGTGGTGCGGCTGACGCCGAGGGCGCCGGCGAGGTCGCGTTCGGCGGGCAGCCGCGTCCGCAGCGCCAGCCGCCCGTCCAGCACGAGGCCGCGGACGCCCCTGGCCAGCGCCGCGTAGACCGGGCGCTCGCGCGGCACGTCGCCCAGCAGCCGGGCCAGCTGGTGCCCGCTCACATATCGGGTGCTCACACAGACCACTTTCGCACATTGGCCCTACGCTGGCCAGACCAATCCACGGAAGAGTGACACCAGAGCACGAGAGACAAGGAACGGAAACGAGCAATGGCCTTGATGATGCGCCGATTGGTGCAACTTTACGTCGGACTGGCCCTGTACGGCCTCGGATTGGCCTTGCAACTGTCCTCGAACCTGGGGAACGACCCGTGGGACGTGCTCCACGAGGGTCTGGCCCTGCGGTTCGGGTTGACGATCGGTACATGGATCCTGATCGCGGGCGCGCTGGTGATGCTCGCGTGGATCCCGCTGAAGCAGCGTCCCGGCATCGGCACGATCAGCAATGTGCTCCTCGTCGGCGCCTTCACGGACGTGTTCCTGTGGCTGCTGCCCGACCCGGAGGCGCTCGCGGCCCGCGCGGCGTATCTCGGCGCGGCCGTGCTGGTGGGCGGCTTCGCCACCGGCTGCTACATCGGCGCCGGGCTCGGGCCCGGCCCCCGCGACGGCCTGATGACCGGGATCGCCGCGCGCGGGCACTCGATCCGCAAAGTCCGCACCGCCCTCGAGCTGTCCGTCCTCGCCGTCGGCTGGCTGCTCGGCGGGACGGTCGGCGTCGGCACCGTCCTGTACGCCCTCGCCATCGGCCCGCTCACGCACGTGTTCCTGCCCCTGCTGACGATCAAGCCCCCGGAGCAGGACGCCGCCGCACCCGTCCCGGACGGACTCGGCGGCCCCTCGGAGCCGACCGTCCCCGACGCGCCCGACGCGGCCTCCGAACCGGTCGCGACCGCCAAGCCGGCCTGACCCCGACGGCTGGCTCGTCCCGGCCGGCCCCGCCGCCCCGGACGAGCCCGCCGAGCGGGCCGGGCCCGGCGAGGCCGCCGGGCCAGGGACGCCTGCCGGACCTGCTCCCGGGCGGTGAGGCGCCGCGCCGGGCGGGACGTCCGTGGGGTCCCGGTCAGTGGTCGGCGGCCAGGGTCGCCAGGACGGCCGCGAACTCCTCCGGGAGGACGAGCGCACCGTTCTCGTAGCGCGTGTGCAGGTACGTCAGCTCGCCCGCGCGCCACCAGTAGAGCTGCGGGCTGAGCGAGCCCGGGCCCTCGTGATAGGCGCGGTACGCCTGCGCCCGCAGTTCCTCGGCGGCGGCCACGGCGGCGCGGTAGCGGGCGCGCGGGGAGCCCTCGGTCATGCGCAGCGGGTGCGCGACGATGAGGCTGCGGTTCGGGGCGATGACGAGCGCGCCGTAGGGGCCGATCGGCAGGTACTCCTCCAGCCACGCCAGGTGCGTGACGGCGTAGAACGTCCAGCCGCGCAGCACCGACACCCGGACCCCGCGAAGGTCCTGCTCGACGACCTGCAGGGGCCCGTCCGCCCGCACGTTGGCGCGTCCGATCATGAACAGCGCGTCCCCCGAGACGGGCCAGCCGCGCATCTCCGCGGTGGTGACCGTCCGCATCGTGGTCGGGGTGTCGACCACGACGGTCTCGATCAGGCCGGGCGCGAAGGGGCGGGCGGCGAGGGTGCCGTTGTCGTTCTCGGCCGGGTAGATGCGGGTCCGCAGCAGGTGCTGGGCGAGGTCGAAGTCGCTGAGGTCGAGGGGCTCCTCGGTCGCGGTGACGACGGTGGTGACGTGGTCGGAGACCAGGGCGGGCCAGTCGTCGCGCGGCACCCGCCGGGCGACCTGCCGGACGTCCCGCATGTTGACGTGCAGCCGCTGGGGGCCCTCCAGCAGCATGATGTCGCCGGGCGCGGGGCGGCACGCGTAGCCGAGGCTCTCGGCCACCAGGACCAGCAGCGACTCGAGGGTGCCGTCGTCCCACGGGTCGCCGCCCGCGTGCCGGCCGCTCATCGCGCGCCTCCCGTCGCCAGGGTGCGCCGGTCCGCGTCCAGGACGGCGGGGGCGCCGAGCTCGAGCGTGCCCTGGCGCGCTCCATGCCCGGCGGGGACGCCCGCCAGGACGGGGACGCCGAGCCCGCCGAGCCGCGCGGCGAACACGGCGTCGAGTTCGTCCGGGTCGCCGCACCGCTCCCAGGAGCCGAGCGCGATCCCGGCGACGCCGTCGAACCAACCCGCCTGGAGCAGTTGCACGAGCATCCTGTCGATTCGGTAGGGGGCCTCGGTGACGTCCTCGAGGAACGCGATGCGGCCCGCCGCGGGCCGCGGCGCGTACGGGGTGCCCAGCAAGGCCGTCAGGAGGGAGAGGGTGCCGCCGGTGAGGGGCCCTTCGGCGCGTCCGGGACGCAGTGCGCGCGCGCCGGGCAGTGTGGCGCCGCCGCCGAACAGTGCGCTCCGCAGGGCTTCGATCGACCAGGCGCGGTCGCCGTCCGTCTCCGGCGCGGCGCCGTCGCCGGTCCCTTCCGTGCCGGGGCCCGCGAGGAGCCCGGCGGCCATCGGGCCGAAGGACGTCGTGACGCGCAGGCGCGCGCCGAACGCGGCGTGCAGGGCGGTGACGTCGCTCGATCCGTGCAGGATCTTCGGCCCGCCCGCGGCGGCGACGTCGGCCTCGGTCGCGGCGGCGAGGGCCGCCCAGTCGAGCAGGTCGAGGACGCGGGTGGCGCCGTAGCCGCCGCGCGCGCAGATCACCGCGCGCACGCCCGGGTCGCACCAGGCGTCCGCCAGGTCGGCGGCCCGTTCGGCGTCGCCGCCGGCGAGGCCGCGCCGGGCGTCGCGGGCGGGCGCCGAACCGTCGAGGTTGACACGGTCGAGGGCGTGCTTCGCGACCGTCACGTCAAGGCCGAGCGCCCGCAACGCCGCGCGCCCGGCGGCGAGCCGGGCCGGTTCCACGGGACCGCTCGGGGCGACCACGACGACCCGGTCACCGGGGAGCAAACGCCTGTAAGCGCGGACATTCCGCGTACCCGCCCGCCGTGCGGACGGTTCCCCGGAGGGCGCGTCGGACGGCTCCCGTGCCGCCTCCGCGCGGGCGCCCCCGCTCATCAACCCGATCCCTCCTCAGCACCCGACGGATAGAGCTTGTCAGGATCCGGACGCCGGCGGAAGGGGCCGCCGGTCACGACCCGCCAACGGATCCGCGGCCGGATCCCGCCGGGGCGCCGCCCGGCGCGCACCCGATCACTGCGACCACCCGGTCACTGTAGCGCTCGCCCGAGAGTCTCACGGCCGGTGCTCGCCGGCGGGGCGCGGCCGGCGCCGCGGTCAGCGGGCGGCGCCGAGCACGATGCCCGCCAGCTCGGGCAGGGCCTCCCCGATCGGCAGCCGCAGGACCGCGTCGGCCAGCCCATCGTACGGCGTCTCCGAGGCGTTGATGATCACCAGCCGGGCGCCGTGCTCCACCGCCTCGAGGCACAGGCCCGCGGCGGGCTGCACGGTCAGCGACGTCCCGACGGCCAGGAACAGGTCGCACTCGCGCGCCGCGGTGATCGCCGCGTCCAGGACGTCCTGTTCGAGCGCCTGCCCGAAGGAGATCGTCGCCGACTTCTGGATGCCGCCGCAGTCCGCGCACGGCGGGTCCTCCTCGCCCGCGTCGACCCGCGCGAGGACCTCGGGCATGGGGGTGCGCAGCCCGCAGGCCAGGCAGACCGCGTCCCGCATGGTCCCGTGGATCTCGATGACCGTCTCGTGACCCGACCCGGCCCGCTGGTGCAGCCCGTCGATGTTCTGCGTGACGAGCGCGCGCAGCCGGCCCGCCCGTTCCAGCTCGACCAGGGCCGCGTGGGCGGCGTTCGGCGCGGCGTCCCAGGCGGGGTGGTCGCGGCGGGACCGCCAGGCGCGGCGCCGCACGTCCGGGTCGGCGAGGTAGGAGCCGATCGTGGACATCGCCTCGGCCGTCGGGTCCTTGGTCCAGACGCCCTGCGGACCGCGGAAGTCGGGTATCCCGCTGTCGGTGGAGATCCCCGCGCCGGTCAGTACCGTGATGGCCCCGACCGCGGGCAGGAGGTCGGCGAGCGTCTCCGGTTCGTCCATTCCTCCAGGCTAGGGCGCATTCCCCTATGTCGGTGTTTAACGGATGCGTATCGGACGCGCCCTACGGAGGGTCACGGACCGTCCACCCCGCAAAAGGTGACAAACTTGGCTCCGTATGAGGTCGACGCCGCACATCTTGGTGATCAACGGCACCAAGGTCCGCCGCCCCGTGTTCGTCCTGGGCGCCCCGCACTCGGGCACGGAGCTGCTGGCGCGTGCGATCAAGAGGTCCCCGGGGTTCCACCTGACGACCGGCCGTCCCGAGGTGCTGCGCGTCACCTACGCCTTCGCCCGCCGCCCCGCGATCGCGGGCGAACGGGAACGCGGCGCCGCCCGGGTGCTGCGGGACGCCTACGCGCAGGCGTGGCAGGTGTCGGCGCGGGCGTGCGGCGAATGCCCGGCCGAGTGCCGCGACCTCGGCGGGCTCCCGCCCGCCCCCGGCGGCTCCGCGCCCGCCGCGGACGCGACGTGCGTCGACCCGCGCGGCATCGCCCGGTTCGCCGACGCCTCCCCCGACCTGCTCTACAGCGCCGACGTGCTGCTGGACGCGTTCCCCGACGCGCAGCTCGTCCAGGTGATCCGGGACGGCCGGGACGCCGTCGCCGACATGCTCGACGACGAGCGGTGCCTCGCCTGGTTCCGGCCCGGCCTCGCCAACCTCGACACCGTCTTCCCGAACGCGTTCTTCGGCGTGGAGGACCACACCGAGCGCAACCGCTGGCCGCGCGCGGCGACCGCCGTCAAGTGCGCGCTGCGCTGGCGCGGCGCGGTGCGGCTGAGCGCCAAGCTGCGCCTGCAGGTCCCCGAGGAGCAGCTCTTCACCGTCCGGTACGAGGACCTGGCCGCACGGCCCCGCAAGCTCGCCGCCGACCTGTCCGGCTACCTGGACGCCGAGGTCTCCCGGACGGCGCTGGGCGGGCTCGTCCGCGCCGCGGCGGGCGGCCGGGCCGGCGACGCGCACGGGGTCGGGTCGTGGCGGGAGCGGCTGACGTCCCGGCAGGCCGCCCAGGTCGAGAAGGTCGCCGGGATCGAGCTGGGCCGGCTCGGTTACCGGCTCGCCTCCGACGCCTGATCCGCCGGGGCGCCGGGCCCCCACCCGCCGGGCGACGGCCCGCCGGCCGCCTCCCGGTCGATGACGCCGTCCCCGGCGGCGTCGCGTCCGTCGTCCTGGCGGGCGAACTGGGTGCGGTACAGCTCGGCGTACAGGCCGCCGCGCAGCAGGAGCTCCTCGTGCCGCCCGCGCTCGACGACGCGGCCGCCGTCGATCACCAGGATCTGGTCGGCCTCCCGGACGGTCGACAGCCGGTGCGCGATCACCAGCGACGTGCGGCCGGCGAGGGCGGTCGCCAGGGCCCGCTGCACCGCCGCCTCCGACTCGGAGTCCAGGTGCGCGGTCGCCTCGTCGAGCACGACCACCGAGGGGGCCTTGAGCAGCAGCCGCGCCAGTGCCAGCCGCTGCTTCTCCCCGCCCGACAGCCGATACCCGCGGTCGCCCACGACGGTGTCCAGCCCCTCGGGCATGCCGTCGACCAGGTCGCCGATGTGCGCCGCCGCGAGCGCCTCCCGGATCTCCTCGTCGGTGGCGTCCGGACGGGCGTAGCGCATGTTCTCGCGGATCGAGTCGTGGAACAGGTGGGCCTCCTGGCTCACCACGCCGATCTCCGCGCGCAGCGACTCCAGCGTCACGTCGCGGACGTCCACGCCGCCGATCCGCACGGCGCCGCCCGACACGTCGTACAGCCGGGACACCAGGTGCGTGATCGTCGACTTGCCCGCGCCGGACGGGCCGACGAGCGCCACGAGCTGGCCGGGGCGCGCGGTGAAGTGGACGTCGTGCAGCACCTCGCGGCCGGGGGCCGAGTCCGCGCGGGCGATCGACTCGAGCGACGCGAGGGACACCTCCTCCGCGGACGGGTAGGCGAACCGCACGTGGTCGAACTCGATCGCGGGCGCGGCGGGCGCGGTCTCCGGGGCGTCCGCGTCGTCCGGGGCGGGCGCCGCCTTCCTGGCCTCGGCGAGCCGCCGCGCGCCTTCGCGGTCGCGGATGAGCGGCTCGAGGTCCAGCACCTCGAAGACCCGGTCGAAGCTCACCAGCGCGGTCATGACGTCCACGTGGACGTTCGACAGCGCGGTCAGCGGCCCGTACATCCGGGTGAGCAGGGTGGCCAGCGCGACCAGCGTGCCGAGCTGCAGGGCGTCGCCCACGACCAGGGAGCCGCCGACCCCGTAGACCATCGCGGTGGCGAGCGCGGCGACGAGCGTGAGCGCGGTGAAGAACACCCGCCCGTACATGGCGGCGACGACGCCGACGTCGCGGACCCGCGCGGCGCGGTTCGAGAAGTTCTCCTCCTCCTCGGACGGGCGCCCGTACAGCTTCGTCAGCATCGCGCCCGCGACGTTGAACCGCTCGGTCATGAGCGAGCTCATCTCGGCGTCCAGCTTCATCTGCTCGCGGCTGACCCGCTGCAGCCGCTTGCCGACCCACTTGGCCGGCAGCACGAACACCGGCAGCAGCAGCAGCGCGATCAGCGTGACCTGCCACGACAGGATGAGCATCGTGACGAGCACCAGCACCAGGCTGATCACGTTCGACACGACCGACGACAGCGTGGTGGTCAGCGCCCGCTGCGCGCCGATGACGTCGTTGTTCAGGCGGCTGACCAGCGAGCCCGTCTGGGCCCGCATGAAGAACGCGACGGGCTGGCGCTGGACGTGCGCGAACACCTGCGAGCGCAGGTCGTAGATGAGCCCTTCGCCGACCCGCGCGGAGTACCAGCGCTGCACCAGCCCGAGGACGGCCTCCACCAGCGCGAGCGCGGCGACGCCGACGGCCAGCCAGATCACCACCGACTGCCGTCCCGGCACGATCCCCCGGTCGATGATCGCCTTCAGCAGCAGCGGGTTGGCGACC
This sequence comes from Actinomadura sediminis, assembly GCF_042675525.1. NCBI lineage: Bacteria > Bacillati > Actinomycetota > Actinomycetes > Streptosporangiales > Thermomonosporaceae > Actinomadura > Actinomadura sediminis. The sequence continues at coordinate 98,986 of NZ_JBHTJA010000011.1, read as the reverse complement.
ACGATCAGCGAGGCGAACGTGTTGAGGGCCAGGAACAGCGACAGTTCGCGGACGTACGGGCGCGCGTAGCCGACGATCCGCTTCACGGTGCCGGGCTTGAGCTTCTGCCGGGTGACCGAGCTGTCCCGGCGGAACGAGGCCATCACCTGCCAGCCGTTGCCCGGCGTTCCCGGCATGCCCACACGCGCCTCCGAGGGGTCGGCGCGCGCCCGCGGGAACGGGCGCGCTCGTCATCGAGTAATCAAGTAAGCATCACAACGCGACGGACCCGGCGGCCCTTCCGGGTTGAGCTGTGGGCGAAACGCCGCGCGGCCGGCCGCGCCCCTGCGCGGCGCCGCGCGCGTCCTATCCCTTCCCGCCGAACATCTCGCGGAGGCGTCCGATCTGCTCGCGCCGCTCGGCGGCGCACTGCTCCTCGAGGGTGTTCTCGGCCGCCTCCCACAGCAGCCGCTTGGTCGCGACCGCCGCGCCCGCGTTCACCGCGAGCAGGGACGCGACGAGGTCGGCGACCGCGGCGTCCAGCCCGTCCGCCGGGACGACGATCTCGGCGAGGCCCAGCCGGGCGGCCTCGTCCGCCGCGACGGTGCGGGCGGTCAGGCACAGTTCCAGCGCGCGGCCGATCCCGACGATCTCCACGAGCGGCTTCGTGCCGGTCAGGTCGGGGACGAGCCCGAGCGCGGGCTCCTTCATGCAGAACCTGGCGTCGTCGGCGACGACGCGCATGTCGCAGGCCAGGGCGAGCTGGAAGCCGCCGCCGATGGCGTGCCCGTGCACGGCGGCGACCGTGACGATGTCGGGTCGCCGCAGCCAGGTGTAGCCCTCCTGCAGTTCGGCGATGAACCGGTCGGTCGCCGCGGCGTCGGAGCCGTCGCTGAAGCCCTCGCCGTCGCCGGAGAACATCGACAGGTCGATGCCGGCGGAGAAGCAGGGGCCCGCGCCGCGCAGGACGACGACGCGGACGTCCGCGGGCAGGGACCGGCCGATCGCGGCGAGGCCGCGCCAGGTCGCGAACGTCATGGCGTTGCGCCGCTCGGGCCGGTTCAGCGTGACGGTGGCGACGGCCCCGTCGATCTCCAGCGCCAGCCCGGCCTCGGCCAGTTCGGCCTCGCCCGGTGCGGCGGGCGCCGTGTCCGTCTCCGGCCGCGCGTGCACGTCCGTCATGTGTCCCCCTCCTGGTGAGCGGCCCGCTGAGGCCGCGCCCGAATGGCTCGCCGTCGGCGGCGGTGCACCGGCGCAACCGGACCCGCCGCGACCGAACCCTACTCGGTCGGCCGCGGCGCCTGGTCGGGCGTCTCCGTCCAGGGGGACGATCCCCGTCGCGGCCGGGCCTGACCCGTTGCCCCCGTCCGGCGCCGATCGCGTCGAGACGGCCGCAACGGGTCAGGTGGGGCGCTGCTCCGGGGGTCGGCGTCCGGTCAGGACTTCTTGCCCCGGGTCGCGCCGCCGCGACCGCGAAGGTTGACGCCGGACTCGGTCAGAATCCGGTGGATGAAGCCGTACGAGCGGCCGGTGGCGGCTGCCAGGGCGCGGATGCTCTCGCCGGATTCGTACCTCTTCTTCAGGTCCGTCGCCAGCTTGTCGCGCTCGGCACCGGTCACGCGGGTGCCCTTCTTCAGGGTCTCGGCCACGAGTACCTCCCGTAGTGATGTGGTGACCGCTGCGTTATCCCCCGCCATGATCAGTCATTCCCGGCCGTTCGGCTACCCACTCGGCGAGAAAAGATCTGCGGAAGATGCCGCGCAGGTCACGCGAGCGTCACCAGATCGGCAAACTCGTCACTCCAGATGTCCTCCACACCATCCGGAAGCAAGATCACTCTTTCCGGAGCGAGCGCGTCCACGGCCCCCTCGTCGTGGGTGACCAGGACGATGGCTCCGGCGAAGGTCCGCAGCGCCGCGAGGATCTCCTCCCGGCTGGCCGGGTCGAGGTTGTTGGTGGGCTCGTCGAGGAGCAGGACGTTGGCGCTGGAGACCACGAGCATCGCCAGCGCCAGCCGGGTCTTCTCGCCGCCGGACAGGACGCCCGCGGGCTTGTCGACGTCGTCGCCGGAGAACAGGAACGAGCCCAGGATCTTGCGGACCTCGACGGGCGCCATGCCGGGCGCGGCCGACTGCATGTTCTCCAGCACCGAGCGGTCGACGTCCAGCGTCTCGTGCTCCTGGGCGTAGTAGCCGAGCCGCAGCCCGTGGCCGGCCTCGACGACGCCGGTGTCGGGCTCGTCCACCCCCGCGAGCAGGCGCAGCAGCGTCGTCTTGCCCGCGCCGTTCAGGCCGAGGACGACCACGCGGCTGCCCTTGTCGATCGCCAGGTCGACGTCGGTGAAAATCTCCAAAGATCCGTACGATTTCGACAAACCCGTCGCGGTGAGGGGGGTTTTGCCGCACGGCGCCGGATCCGGGAACCGGATCTTGGCCACCTTGTCGGCCTGCCGCTCCCCCTCGACGCCCGCCAGCAGCTGCCGGGCACGGCGGTCCATCTGCTGGGCCGCCTTGGCCTTGGTCGCCTTCGCGCGCATCTTGTCTGCCTGCGACAGCAGCGCGGACGCCTGCCGCTGCGCGTTGGCCGTCTCGCGCTTGCGGCGGCGCTCGTCGGTCTCCCGCTGGTCGAGGTACTTCTTCCAGCCGACGTTGTAGATGTCGATGACGCTGCGGTTGGCGTCCAGGTGGAACACCCGGTTCACGACGGCGTCCAGCAGTTCGACGTCGTGGCTGATGACCACGAGGCCGCCCTGGTGGGACTTCAGGAAGTCGCGCAGCCAGACGATCGAGTCGGCGTCCAGGTGGTTGGTGGGCTCGTCCAGCAGGAGCGTGTCGGCGTCGGAGAACAGGATCCGGGCCAGCTCCACCCGCCGCCGCTGCCCGCCCGACAGCGTCCCGAGGGGCTGCCCCAGCACCCGGTCCGGCAGGCCGAGGCTGGAGGCGATCGAGGCCGCCTCGGACTCGGCGGAGTAGCCGCCGAGCACGTGCAGGCGCTCCTCCAGCCGCCCGTAGCGGCGCACCGCCTTGTCCCGCGCGCTCCCGGTGGCGGTCGCCATGGCCTCCTCGGCGGCCCGCAGGTCACGGACGATCTCGTCCAGGCCGCGCGCCGACAGGATGCGGTCGCGGGCCAGCTCGTCGAGATCGACGCCGCGCGGGTCCTGCGGGAGGTAGCCGATGGTGCCCGACGAGGTGACGGCGCCCTGCGCGGGCAGCGCCTCCCCCGCCAGCACCTTGGTGAGGGTCGTCTTCCCGGCGCCGTTGCGCCCGACGAACCCGACCCGGTCGCCGGGATTGACCCGGAACGAGGCGGACTCGATCAGCAGCCGGGACCCGGCGCGCAGCTCGATGTCTTTCGCGATGATCACAGTGACAGGGCTCCCCTGGACGGGACGGTTCGACGGGCAGGCGCACGAAACGGCGCGCCGCACGGTCCGGTGACCGGGGCGCGCCAGAACGGCCTGTCAGTTCGGGAGCGAAACCATCGCTCCAGTGTACGTGACCGCGTCCGGCGCCCGCCCCATGCTTTTTCCGTCCTTTTTTCGAACACGCGCGCGAACGCGGCCGGGGTATGGGGAGGATGCAGGGGTCAGCGCGTGCGACGGGGACGCCGGGCCGGGGACGGCCCATGACCAAGGAGCGAGTCTGCATGACACACGTCACGAGCAACGCGCCCGAGGGGACGCCGAACTGGATCGACCTCGGGGTCCCGGACGTCGAGCGGGCCAAGGCGTTCTACGGCCCGATCTTCGGGTGGGAGTTCCAGGACACCGGCGCGGAGACCGGCCACTACAACCTGTGCCTGCTGCGCGGCGAGTCCGTCGCCGCGATCATGAAGAACCCGGACGAGGACGCCGCCGACTTCTGGTGGGACGTCTACTTCGCGACCGACGACTGCGACGGGACCCTCGAGCGGGTCACCGCCGCGGGCGGGGAGGTGGTGGAGCCCGCGATGGACGTGATGGACCTCGGCCGGATGGCCATCGTCCGCGACCCGCAGGGCGCCCAGTTCGGCCTGTGGCAGGGCCGCGCGCACACCGGCTGCGCCTACGTGAACGAGCCGGGCGCGCTCGTCTGGAACGAGGTCGTCACCCCGGACCCGAAGGCCGCGCTCGACTTCTACGCCGCCGTGTTCGGGCACGAGGGCGAGGCCATGCCGGAGGAGCAGGCCGGCGGCATGGACTACACGGTCCTCAAGCGCCCCGACGGCCGGTACATCGGCGGCGTGATGGGCGAGCCGGGCGCGAGCGGCGCGTCCTGGCAGTCGTGCTTCGCCGTCGCGGACGCCGACGCGGCCGTCCGGCTGGTGCGCGAGGGCGGCGGCACCGTCGACCAGGAACCGGTCGACTCGCCGTACGGGCGGTTCGCGTCCGTCCGCGACCCCTTCGGCGCCCGGTTCCAGGTGATGAAGCCCGCGCCCGAAGCGGAGGGCTGAACCCGCCGCCGGTGCCGGACGCGCGCCCGTCCGGCACCGGCCGGCGGTCAGTCGTGGCGTTCGGCCGCGAGGCGCTGGTTGATCGTGTGCTGCAGGCGCTGCAGCCCGGACGTGCCGACCATGCCGATCTGCCCCTCGAGGTCGCGCAGCAGGACGTCCTCGTTCATCACGACCTCGGACGACTGCATCAGGACGGTGCCCTGGCCGGTGAAGTCGAACTGGTGCTCCTCGCCGGACGCGCCGCCGATGCCGAACGCGGCGCGCGCGGCACCGAGCACCCCCCGCATGTACGAATGGTCGTAGTGGTGGCAGGGGGACGGGCAGTCGGCCCAGCCGAGCAGCGCCTGCGGGTCGACCCGGACGGGCGGCTCGACGAAGTGGACGGGCCCGTTCGACGCGGCCACGAACCGGCCGGTGCCGATCAGCGTGAGGAAGCCCGGGATGATCGACTGCTTCAGCTCCAGGCCCGGTTCGAACGCCAGCAGGTTGCCGGCGCGGACCGTGAGGTTGCCGTCGTCGAGGTCGAAGGAGTTGACGTCGAAGCCCCGGTCGGCGAGCAGCAGCCTGCCCTGGCCCTGCGCGACGATCCAGTCCTGCGCGTACAGCGGGGAGTTGAACGTGTGCGCGACGAGGGCGTCGAGGGGGCCGGCCGACAGCGCCTCGAACCTGATCTGCCCGTAGTAGGCGATCATCTTGCCCTTCTGCGCGAACCACTGCCCGTTGAGGTCCACGCTGAAGGCGTAGGGGTTGACGTTGTCGTTGGCCGGGAGCGTCCCGGCGTTCCAGGTCTGCGTGCCGTAGCTGGTCACGGTCAGATCTTCCTCTCGCTGGCCTGGACGTAGACGACGCCGGTGCCGCTGAGCTCGAGCTGGAACGCCTCGCCGGAGCCGCGGCCCACCAGGTCGCGGAGCCCGACGGCGGTGCTCAGCTTGTTCTGCACCTGGCCGCGGTGCCCGACGTACGCCTGCGGGTCCACGTGGACGGGACGCTGCGGGGTGATCGGCATCTCCATCACGCCGCCGTGCGACAGCAGCGCGCAGGACCCCTGCCCGGTGAGGGTGGTGGTGAACAGGCCCTGCCCGGTCACGGCGCCGCGGATGACGCCGCGGACGCCGCCCTGCTCGCCCATGAACATCGTCCCGACCTGCAGGCTCGCGTCGTGCACGAGGAGGCGGTCGGCCTCGACGTACAGCGTGTCGGAGCCGTCGAGCTCGACCGTGGTGACCTCCATGCCCGCGTACCCGAACATCACCTGGCCCTGCCCGGTGACGTGCATCATCGACGTGCGCTCGCCCGCGACGGCGCGTCCGAGCGTCTGGCCGAGGCCCTGCCCGGCGGTGGCGGACGGCGCGAACGACACCGGGCCGGTGTAGCCGAGCATCGCGCCGCGCCTGCTGTAGACCTCGTGTCCCGGCCCGACCCGCACCTGGAGCATCTTGGAGTTGATCGACTGGTATCCCGGCATCAGATCTCCAGAATTCCGCCGCGCTCGGCAGGCTGCACGTAGACCAGGCCGTGCCCCTGGTACCGGAACTGGACGCTCTCCCCCGACCCCTGGCCGAGCACGGTCCGGAAGTTGACGTCGGTGACGACATCCTGCTCGAGCCGCCCGATGTGCCCCACGTAGGCGTGCGGATCGACGCTCAGCGGCGCCTGCGGCGTCACCTCGAGGGCGATCGCGGGCCCGTCCGACAGGATCGCCGCGGTCCCGTGCCCGTCGACCTTGGTGGTCGCCAGGCCCTGCCCGGATCCCATGCCGCGCAGCCCGACGAAGTGCACGCCGGTCTGCAGGCCGCCGTCCAGGGCGAGGAGGCTCTCGGACTCCACGTAGAGGGTGTCGCCGGCGAGCTGGACGAGCGTGACCTCGGTCGCCTCGCTCGCCAGGTACACCGTGCCCTGGCCGCTGATATCCATGAGGGTCATGCTCTCGCCCGCGATCCTGCGCTTCAGCGCGCCCCGCAGGCCCTCGCCCCCGCTCATGCCCTGCCGTTTGAAGGCCATCTGTCCCTCGTAGGCGACCATGGAGCCGTTCAACGCCCTGATCGACTCGCCCGCGAGATCGACGGCCAGCATCTTGGAGCCGTTCAATCGAAATTGCGCCACGGGCCGATAACATACCGGCCTGCCGCCGCCCAACCACAGGCATCGACCGCGAGCGGACCGGCGCGTTGCGGGCGGGACCGCCCGGTGATCGGCAAGGATGGCCTCATGTGGATCGCTCCCGAACGCCGCAGCATCAGCCGGTGGGCCGTCCCCGGCCTGGTCCTGGCCGCCGCGGTCGTGGTCGGCGCCGTGCTCGCCGCCGACGGCCGCACCGCCACCGGCCTGGTCGCGCTCTGCGCGCTCGCCGGGTACGCGGGGCTGCTGGCGCACCGGCGGCACGACGCGGGCCCGGCGCTCGGCGAGGGCTTCGGCACCGGGCACCGGACGCGCGCGCACCGGCGCGGCGCGGCCGTGACCGGAGACGTGCTGACGGTCGCGATCGTCGCGGCGCTCATCGTGCAGGCGCTGCGCGGCGCCGAGATCGCCCCGTACGCGTGGCTCGCCGCCCTCGCGGGCGTCACCTACCTGCTGGCGACCCTGTTCGCCGGACGCGACCTCTGATCATCATTTATGATCATGGGGGGTGCTCCTGACCTGGCGAATTATGCGTTAACAGTTCCTGACAACTGAGGTTTCGGGCGTTTAGAGGCGGCATCATGCGGATGTGTCAGCCCTTGATGTTCTTCTCCCGGCCCGTGCCGTGTTCTCCCCGGTCGTCGACCTGGGCGCCGGCACCGTCGTGGCCCTGGAGGCGCACGCGGGCCCGACCGCGGATCCGTCCGCCGGGCCCTTCCCGGACCCGGCCGAAGATCCCTACGCGGACCGGTACGCCGCCCGGCCCGCTCTCGCGACGCGGGCCGATCCGGCCGCCGACGACGTGCGCCGCGCGGTCGACGCGGCGGGCGCGGCGGCCGAGCTGGGCACGCGGCTGCCGCTGCTGATCGGTTTGCGCGCCGAGACCCTCGCCGCCGGCGAGTACGTCCTGTCCGAGCTGCACCACGGCCTGGGCGCGACCGGCCGCCGCCCCAACGAGTTCATCCTGTGCGCGACCGGCGGGTTCCCGCCCGGGATCCGGCCCGCGGTGGCGACCGCGCTCGGCGGGCTGCGCCGCGCCGGCTACCTCGTCGGGCTCGCCGGGCTCGGCGCCGCGCACGCGCCGCTGGACCTGCTCGCCGACGTCGCCCCCTACCTGCTGAAGCTCGACGCCGACCTGGCCCGCCGCGCGCCGGGCGAGCCGCGCCGCTCCGCGCTGGCCGCGAGCCTGATGGACCTGGCGCACCGGCTGGAGACCCACGTGCTCGCGCCCGGGCTGGAGACCCAGGACCAGGTGCTGCACCTGCGCGGGCTCGGCGCCCGGCTCGCCCAGGGCCCGGTGCTGGCCCCGCCGGAGTGGCGGCCGGGCATGCCGGTGAGCGTCCCCGTCGCGGCGCGCGAGGAGCCGGCGGCGCAGCTCCCCTACGCCGCGCTCGGGCCCCGCGTGTCGGAGTTCACGCTGCCGGCGATCACGCTGCCGCACACGGCGACCGCCGAGGAGGTGCTGGACGCGCTGACCGCCGAGAGCGGGGTGACCAGCATCGTCCTGGTCGACGAACGGCAGCGCCCGTACGCCGCCGTGGACCGGACGCGTTTCCTGCTGCGGCTGTCGGGCCCCTACGGGCACGCGCTGCACTCCGCGCGGGCCGCCGCGCGGCTCGCCGACCCGCCGCGCCCGGTGCCGCGCACCGTCCCGGCGGTGGCGGCGCTGCGCGCGGCGGGCCAGGAGAACGAGCGGGTCTACGACGACCTGGTCGTGGTGGACGAGGTGGGCCGCTGCCTCGGCATCGTCCGGGTCGCCGACCTGATCCGCGGCCTGGCTCCGTGAGCTCGCGGGGCTGAGCGGCCCGGTGGCGGGCCGGAAAGGTCAGCCTGGATCCCGGTGGCCGCCGGGGTCCGCCAGGTCGCCGGCGGCGGTCTCCTGCGCGAGGATGGCCGCCTGGACCCGGCTGCGCAGCCCGAGTTTCGCCAGGATGCGGCTGACGTGCGTCTTCGTGGTGGTCTCGGCCATGTCGAGGCGCGCCGCGATCTCCCCGTTCGACATGCCCTCGCCCAGGCACCGGAACACGTCCCGCTCGCGGGGCGTGAGCTCCGCCAGCCCCGGCACGGGTTCCGGCGCCGCCGGGCGCGCGGCGAACGCGCCGATCAGCCGCCGGGTCACCTTCGGCGCGATGACGCCCTCCCCCGCCGCCACCGTGCGCACCGCGTCGACGAGCCGGTCGGCGTCGACGTCCTTGAGCAGGAAGCCGGCCGCGCCCGCCCGCAGCGCGCCGAACACGTACTCGTCCACGTCGAACGTCGTGAGCACGAGCACGTCGGTGAACCCGGCGATCTCCCGGGTGGCGCGGATCCCGTCCAGCCGCGGCATGCGCACGTCCATCAGCACCACGTCCGGGCGCAGCTCGCGGGCCAGTTCGACCGCCCGCTCCCCGTCGGCGGCCTCGCCGACGACCCGCACGCCCGGCGCGGCGCCCAGGATCAGGACCAGCCCGGCGCGCACCGCCGCCTGGTCGTCGGCCACCAGCACCTCGATCATCAGGTCGTCTCCTTCTCGGCGACCGGGTCCACGGGCAGCTCGGCGCGCACCCGCCAGCGGGAGCCGTCCGGCCCCGGCCAGGGCCCCGCGTCGAACCGCCCGCCCAGCAGCGTCGCGCGCTCCCTCATCCCGATCAGTCCGCTGCCGGTCCCCGGCAGCCGCGCGCCGTCCGCCCCGAGCGGGCTCAGCACGTCGATCGTCAGGCCGGGCCGCCCGTACTCGACCGTCACGTCGGCGCGGCCGGGACCGGCGTGCTTGAGCGCGTTCGTCAGCGCCTCCTGCACGATCCGGTACGCGGCCAGTTCCACCGCCGCCGGCAGCTCGGGCGGCCGCCCCACGATCTGCAGCCGGGCCGACAGGTCGTCGCGCGACGTGCGCGCCACCAGCCGCCCCAACTCCGACAGCCGCGGCTGCGCGGGCGGATCGGCCCCGCCGGCGTCGCCGTCGCCGTCGCCGTCGCGCAGCAGCCCGATCATCCGGCGCATCTCGGCGAGCCCCTGGACGCTGTTCTCGCGGATCACCTCCAGGGACCGCTCCAGCGTCTCCCGGTCCAGGTCGCGGACCTTCAGGACGGCCGACGAGTGCAGCGCCACGGCGCTCAGGTGGTTCGCGACGACGTCGTGCAGTTCCCGCGCCATCCGGGCCCGCTCGGCGCCGACCGCGGCGCGCCGGTCCAGCTCGGCGAGCCGCGCGACCTGCTCGGCGCGCTGCCGCTCCGCCTCCGCCCGGAAGCGGTGCTCGCGGACCGCCATCGCGGTGAGCACCGGCGCGACCCAGGTGATCCCCGCGACCGCGCCCAGCAGCACCGCGACGGAGACGCCGCCCAGCAGGAGGCCCACCGCCACCGTGACGGCCAGGGTCGCCGCGATCGTCACCCCGAGGAGCCACTCGGCCGTCCGCCGCCGCCCGTACAGGCTCGCCGCGTACAACGCGTCCCCGTAGATCATCAGTGTGGCGATGCTCGGCCCCATCGCGACGTCGACGAAGTTGAAGGGCGTCGCCACCGCCAGTCCCGTGAGCGGCGCCGTCCGCCGCAGCAGCATCGCGGCGCACAGGCCCGCCAGCGGCACGCACCGCAGGGCCAGGGAGGGCAGCCACGCGTCCGCCCACTTCACATAGCCGTCCGCGAGGATCATCAGTCCGCCGCCGACCAGCGCGGCCGCGGCGATGAGCGCGTCCTGCGGTGTGGTGAGGCGACGGGCGGACGACTTCATGCCCCCTATCTCAGCACCTCCCGGACCGCGCCGCGTCCGCCCCTGTGAGGGCCGCGCGTACATCCTTCGGAGGACCCGCGAACGCGCGAAGGCCGCGGCCCCGGAGCGGGGCGCGGCCTTCGGGCGCGGCTCTCGTCAGACGTTGAAGCCGAGGGCGCGGAGCTGGTCGCGGCCCTCTTCGGTGATCTTGTCGGGGCCCCACGGCGGCAGCCACACCCAGTTGATCTTGACGTCCTGCACCAGGCCCTCCAGGGCGCTGTGCGCCTGGTCCTCGATCACGTCGGTGAGCGGGCAGGCGGCGCTGGTCAGCGTCATGTCCAGGGTGGCGACGCCGCCGTCGAGGTTCACGCCGTACACCAGGCCCAGGTCGACGACGTTGATGCCGAGTTCGGGGTCGACGACGTCCTTGAGGGCCTCGAGCACCTCCTCCTCGGCGGCGGTGCCGGCCACGGCGGCGGTGCCGGCCTCGGCGGCCTCGGTGTTCTCGGTCGTCTCGGCGGTCTCGGTCGTCTCGCTCATGATGCCTCTCCCAGTGCGCGGGCGGTCGCGTCCTTCCACGCCATCCAGGCGAGGAGGGCGCACTTGATCCGGGCGGGGTACTTCGACACCCCGGCGAAGGCGACGGCGTCCTCGAGGACGTCCTCGTCCGGTTCGACGTCCTGGCCTCGCGACTGCATCAGCGCCAGGAACTCGTCGCCGACCTCCATGGCCTGCTTGACCGATTTGCCGATCAGCAGGTCGGACATCACCGAGGCGCTGGCCTGGCTGATCGAGCAGCCCATGGCGTCGTAGGAGACGTCCGCCACCGTGGCGTCCCGGCCGTCGCCGTCCAGGTGGACGCGCAGCGTCACCTCGTCGCCGCACGTGGGGTTGACGTGGTGGGCCTCACCCTCGTACGGCTCCCGCAAACCTTTGTGCAGGGGATTGCGGTAGTGGTCCAGGATGACCTCCTGGTACATCGCCTCCAGCTGCATGTCGTCCTTTCCAAGCCTTTCTGGCTACAACCGGGGCGGCCCTCAGGCTGTTCCGAAGAACTTCTGCGCGCGCCGCACCCCGTCGGCGAGCGCGTCCACGTCGGCGAGGGTGTTGTACAGGTAGAACGTCGCCCGGGTGGTCGCGGGGATGCCGAACCTGCGGCAGATCGGCCACGCGCAGTGGTGCCCGACGCGGACCTCGACGCCGAGGTCGTCCAGGACCTGCCCGACGTCGTGCGGGTGGATGTCCTCGACGGTGAACGACACGGCCCCGCCGCGCGCCTCGGTGGTCCCGGGCCCGATGATCCGGACGCCGGGGATCTCCGAGAGCTGCTCCAGCGCATAGCCGACGAGGGCCTCCTCGTGCGCGTGGACCCGGTCCATCCCGATGTCGGCGAGGTAGTCGCAGGCCGCGCCGAGCCCGATGGCCTGCGCGGTCATCGGGACGCCGGCCTCGAACCGCTGCGGCGGCGGCATGAACGTGGACGACTCCATGTGCACGACCTCGATCATGGAACCGCCGGTGATGAACGGCGGCATGGCCTCGAGGAGCTCGCGGCGGCCCCACAGCACGCCGATGCCGGTGGGGCCGAGCATCTTGTGCCCGGAGAAGGCGAGGAAGTCGGCGCCGAGCGTGCGGACGTCCACCGGCTGGTGCGGAACCGACTGCGCGGCGTCCAGCAGGACGAGCGCGCCGACGGCGTGGGCACGCTCCACGATCCGGTCGACCGGCGTGACGCTGCCGAGGACGTTCGACTGGTGCGTCAGCGCGACGATCTTCGTGCGCTCGTTGACCAGCCCGTCCAGGTCCGTCAGGTCGAGGCGGCCGTCGTCGGTGATCCCGAACCAGCGGAGCGTCGCGCCGGTGCGGCGGCACAGCTCCTGCCACGGGACGAGGTTCGCGTGGTGCTCCATCTCGGACACCACGACCTCGTCTCCGGGGCCCACCGCGAAACGCTCGGCGTCCGGCCCGGCGGTCGCGGCGTTGCTCATCGCGTACGCCACGAGGTTGATGCCCTCGGTGGCGTTCTTGGTGAACACGATCTCGCCGGGCGTCGCGCCGACGAACCGGGCGATGGACGCGCGGGCCTTCTCGTACGCCTCGGTGGCCTCCTCGGCGAGCAGGTGCGCGCCGCGGTGCGGCGCCGCGTTGTGCCGCTCGTAGAACTCCCGCTCGGCGTTCAGCACCGCGAACGGCTTCTGCGAGGTGGCCCCCGAGTCCAGGTAGATCAGGGGCCGCCCGCCGCGGACGGTGCGCTGCAGGAGCGGGAAGTCCTTCTTCAGCTCCTCGGGCAGCAGTGTCATGCCGATGCGCCCGCCTTCACGTACTTCTCGTAGCCCTCGTTCTCCAGCTGGTCGGCGAGTTCGGGGCCGCCCTCGGCGACGACGCGGCCCTGCGCGAACACGTGCACGAAGTCCGGCTTCACGTACCGCAGGATGCGCGTGTAGTGCGTGATCAGCAGGACGCCGGTGCCCGGGGTGGCCGAGAACCGGTTCACGCCCTCGGAGACGACCTTGAGGGCGTCGACGTCGAGGCCGGAGTCGGTCTCGTCGAGCACGGCGATCTTCGGCTTGAGCATCTCCAGCTGGAGGATCTCGTGCCGCTTCTTCTCACCGCCGGAGAAGCCCTCGTTGAGCGAGCGCTGCGCGAACGCGGGGTCGATGGACAGCCCGTCCATCGCCGCCTTCATCTCCTTGGAGAACTCGCGCAGCTTCGGCGCCTCGCCGCGGACGGCGGTGACGGCCGAGCGCAGGAAGTTCGAGACCGACACGCCCGGCACCTCGACCGGGTACTGCATCGCCAGGAACAGGCCCGCGCGGGCGCGCTCGTCGACGCTCATGGACAGGACGTCCTCGCCGTCGAGCGTCACGGTGCCGCCGGTCACCTCGTACTTGGGGTGCCCGGCGACCGCGTAGGCGAGGGTGGACTTGCCGGAGCCGTTCGGCCCCATCAGCGCGTGGGTCTCGCCGTCCTTCACGATCAGGTCGACCCCGCGCAGGATCTCCTTGGTCCCGTCGGTGCCTTCGGCGACGGAGACGTGGAGGTCGCGGATCTCAAGCGTGGCCATGGTGTGTGTCGTTCCTTAGTCTTCGGAGCCGAGCGAGACGTAGACGTCGCCGTCCTCGACCTTGACCTTGTAGGTGGCGACCGGCTGCGTCGCCGGCGGGTTGGTGGGCTTGCCCGTGCGCAGGTCGAAGCAGGACCCGTGCAGCCAGCACTCGATGGTGCCGTTGTAGATCTCGCCCTCGGAGAGGGAGACCTCGGCGTGCGAGCAGATGTCGTTGACGGCGAACACCTCGTCGCCGCTGCGCGCGATCGCGACGGGCGTGTCGTCGACCTCCACGCCGAGCGCCCCGTCCTCGGGGACCTCGGCGAGCTTGCACACCTTCACGTACGTCATCGGTCTCCGTCCCTGACGTCGAGCTCCGCCTCGATGGCCCGCCGGACCTTGTCGCGCACCTCGTCGACCTCGATGCGCTCGACGAGCTGGCCGAGGAAGCCGCGCACGACCATGCGCCGGGCCTCGTCGAAGGTGATGCCGCGCGCCTGCAGGTAGAACAGGTGCTCGTCGTCGAGGCGCCCGGACGCGGAGGCGTGCCCCGCGCCGGCGACCTCGCCGGTGAGGATCTCCAGGTTCGGCACCGAGTCCACGCGCGTCCCGTCGGTGAGGACGAGGTTGCGGTTCAGCTCGTAGGTGTCGGTGCCCTCGGCCTCGGCGCGGATGATGACGTCGCCGATCCAGACGGCGTGCGCGTCGGCGTCCTGGAGCGCGCCGCGGTAGTCGACGCGGCTGCGGCAGTGCGGGACGGTGTGGTCGACCAGGAGACGGTGCTCCAGGTGCTGGCCGCCGTCGACGAAGTACACGCCGTACAGTTCGGCGTCGCCGCCGGGCGCCTCGTACGCGACGGACGGGGAGATGCGCACCAGGTCGCCGCCCAGCGAGATGTTGTGGGAGACGAACCGGGCGTCGCGGCCGAGCCGGGCGTGCTGGTGCGAGACGTGCACGCTGTCGTCGGTCCAGTCCTGCAGGCTGATCACCGAGAGGCGGGCGCCGTCGCCGACGACGAACTCGACGTTGTCGGCGTAGGTCGCCGAGCCGCGGTGCGCGAGCACGACGGTGGCCTCGGCGAACGGCTCCAGGATCACGGTGGTGTGCCCGTAGGCGGCGGCCGAGGCGTCCTCGCCGCGCACCCGCAGGACGGTCGGCGCGGAGGCCACCGCCTCCTTCGGCACGGTGACGACCGTGGCGTGCGCGAACGAGTTCCACGCCTGGGCGGAGACCCGGTCGGCCGGGACGTACGCCTTGCCGATGCGGGCGTCGTCGCGGCCGACCGTCTCGACGGTCACCTCCGGCGCGGCCTCGACGTCGACGATGACCTTGCCGCCGTCCTGGGCGGTCCCGTTGTGCAGGCCGTGGAGGCGGCGCAGCGGGGTGAACCGCCACTCCTCCTCGCGGCCGGTGGGCACCTCGAAATCGCCCAGGTCGTACGACGCCTTCTCGTGCAGCGTCGAGAGAGGCTTCACGTCCAGCCCCATCAGCCGACGGCTCCTTCCATCTGCAGCTCGATGAGCCGGTTCAGCTCGAGGGCGTACTCCATCGGCAGCTCGCGCGCGATGGGCTCGACGAACCCGCGCACGATCATCGCCATGGCCTCGTCCTCGGTGAGACCGCGGCTCATCAGGTAGAACAACTGGTCTTCCGACACCTTGGAGACGGTGGCCTCGTGGCCCATCTCCACGTCGTCCTCGCGGACGTCCACGTAGGGGTAGGTGTCGGACCGGCTGATCTGGTCGACCAGCAGCGCGTCGCACTTGACGGTGGACTTGCTGTGCTCGGCGCCCTCCTGGATCTGCACCAGGCCCCGGTAGGACGTGCGGCCGCCGCCGCGCGCCACCGACTTGGACACGATGCTGCTGGAGGTGTTGGGCGCGGCGTGCACCATCTTGGCGCCGGCGTCCTGGTGCTGGTCCTCGCCCGCGAACGCGATCGACAGGGTCTCGCCCTTGGCGTGCTCGCCGAGCAGGTAGACCGCCGGGTACTTCATGGTGACCTTGGAGCCGATGTTGCCGTCGACCCACTCCATGGTGGCGCCCTCGTAGGCGACGGCGCGCTTGGTCACCAGGTTGTAGACGTTGTTCGACCAGTTCTGGATGGTCGTGTAGCGGACGCGCGCGTCCTTCTTCACGACGATCTCGACGACGGCCGAGTGCAGGGAGTCCGACTTGTAGATCGGCGCGGTGCAGCCCTCGACGTAGTGGACGTAGGAGCCCTCGTCGGCGATGATCAGCGTCCGCTCGAACTGGCCCATGTTCTCGGTGTTGATCCGGAAGTAGGCCTGGAGCGGAATCTCGACGTGGACGCCCGGCGGGACGTAGATGAACGAGCCGCCCGACCACACGGCGGTGTTGAGCGCGGCGAACTTGTTGTCGCCGACCGGGATCACGGAGCCGAAGTACTCCTGGAAGATCTCCGGGTGCTCGCGCAGGCCGGTGTCGGTGTCGACGAAGATGACGCCCTTCTCCTCAAGGTCCTCGCGGATCTTGTGGTAGACGACCTCCGACTCGTACTGGGCGGCGACACCGGCGATGAGGCGCTGCTTCTCCGCCTCGGGGATGCCGAGCTTGTCGTAGGTGTTCTTGATGTCCTCCGGGAGCTCCTCCCAGGAGGCGGCCTGCTGCTCGGTCGACCGGACGAAGTACTTGATGTTGTCGAAGTCGATGTCCGACAGGTCCGAGCCCCAGGTCGGCATGGGCTTCTTGTCGAAGAGCCGCAGCCCCTTGAGGCGCAGGTCGAGCATCCAGTCCGGCTCGCCCTTCTTGCCCGAGATGTCGCGGACGACGTCCTCGTTCAGGCCGCGGCGGGCCGAGGCTCCGGCCTCGTCGGAGTCGGCCCAGCCGAACTTGTACCTGTCGAGCCCTTCCAGCTCAGGGTGGGCTGCCGTAGTCATAGGGGCGTCCTCCCGGACTCCTCGTCACTGGTCAGTGTGCTTGCGGGGGTCTCACCCGCGTCCCCCGGCCCGTCCGCCGGTCCCCCGGCGGCGTCCGCCCCGTCCCCGCACAGGGAGCGGGAGCTGACGTGGGTGGTGCAGATGCCGTCGCCGTGGGCGATCGTGGCGAGCCGCTGGACGGGGGTGCCCAGCAGCCGGCTGAACGCCTCCGTCTCGGCCTCGCACAGCTGCGGGAACTCCGCCGCCACGTGCGCGACCGGGCAGTGGTGCTGGCACAGCTGCTCGCCGCCGCCCGGCTGCGGGGCCTTCGCGGCGGCCGCCGCGTAGCCGTCGCCGGAGAGCGCCTCGGCGAGCGTGCGGACCCGCTGGTGGGGCGGGGCGTCCTGCACGACGGGCCGGTAGCGCCGTTCGAGATCGGCGATCTGCCGCCGGGCGAACTCGGCGACCGCGTGGGCCCCGGCCGTCTCGGCGATGAAGCGCAGCGCGCTCGTCGCCAGGTCGTCGTAGGCGTGCACGAACGCGCTGCGTCCCGCGTCGGTGATGGCGAACCACTTGGCGGGACGCCCGCGGCCGCGCCGCGTCTGCGGCCGGGCCCGGCGTACCTCGATCATGCCCTCGGCCAGCAGCGCGTCCAGGTGCCGGCGGACGGCGGCCGGCGTGAGGCCGACCCGCTCGCCGAGCGCGGACGCGGTGACGGGGCCGTGCTCGAGGATCAGCCGGGCGACCCGGGCGCGGGTGTCGCGCTCGGTCCCGGCCGGAGACGGCACGCCGGACGGCCGTGTCACCACGGCTTCCGCGTTCGCCCGATCCTCGCTCACGTTTTTCACAACATCAGTGTGCCGTAATTCCTTCCCGCGAAACACCGCTTTGCCGATGTCGTGGCTCACGCAGGCAAGGCTTACCTAAGCTGGGCGTTCGCCTCCCGGCTCAGCCCCGGGAGGCGCCGCGCGGGAGCATCAGCACCGGGCGGGGCGCGGAGCGAACGATCTTGCCGGAGCTCTCCCCCAGGAAGACCTTCCGCAGGGGGCCGTGGTGCCCGGACTGGCAGGCCAGGACCTCGCCCGGCAGCATATCCACGGCGGCGAGCGCCTTGCCCACGCCCACCCCGGTCACCGTCTCCGTGGCGATCGGCGCGCCGCCGACGAGCCCGGCGGCGCGGGCGAGGTCCTCCTCGGCCCGTTCCCGCTGCCGCTCCAGGACCTCGCCCGAGTCGCGGAACCGCGCGGCGACCCCGGGCGGCCGCAGCACCAGCGTGAGCAGCCGCATCGGGACGTCCAGGGCCGCGGCCCACCCGGCGGCCGCCGCGAGCGGCCCGTCGGCGTCCCCGCGCCGCCAGTACGCCGCGGTCAGCCGCTCCAGCCGCACGGGCGCCTCCGCCCCGTACCCGCGCGGCGCCAGCAGGACCGGCACCGGCGAGCCGTGCAGGAGCTGGTCGGCGGTGCTGCCGACGGCGATCCGGCCGCGCCGCCCGCGCGGCGCCGAGCCGATCACGACGAGCCCCGCGCCGGTCTCCTCGGCGACCTCGATGAGCCCCCGGCCGCTCCCCCGGTGCGCGTGCACGTGCGGCGCGACGTCCCGCTTCGGGACGCCCAGCTCCGCGAGCCGCGCCGCGGCCGCCCGGACGGCCTCGTCCGCGCGGCCGCGCAGGAAGGCGAGCCACTCGGCGTCCACGGAACCGGGGCCGCGGGCGGGCCACGGCGGCGGATGGACGTTCGCGGCGGTCACCGCCGCGCCCGTGGCGCGCGCGACCAGCGCGGCGAGGACGAGCGCGTCGTCGCCGCGGTCGTCCGGAGAGCAGCCGACCAGCACCTGCGACGTCATGCCCCCTGCCCTTCCCGGAGCCGCGAGTGGCGGCGCCCGTAGGCGAAGTACGCGAGGAGCCCGGCCAGCCCCCACAGCAGGAACACCACCCACGTCACCCCGCCGAGCCCCACCATCAGGTAGACGCAGAACGCCACGCCGAGCAGCGGCGTGATCGGGTACAGCGGCGTCCGGAAGCTGCGCGGCAGGTCGGGACGGGTCCGCCGCAGGACGATCACGCCGACGTTGACGAGCGCGAACGCGAACAGCGTCCCGATGCTGGTGGCGTCCACGAGCCGCCCCAGCGGGACGAACCCGGCGAGCAGCCCGATGAACGCCGCGACGATGACCGTGTTGGCGACCGGCACCGACCGCTTGGGGCTCACCCGCTGGAACACGGGCGGGACGAGCCCGTCGCGCGACATCGCGAACAGGATCCGGGTCTGCCCGTACATGACCGTCAGGACGACGCTGGCGATCGCGATCACGGCGCCGATCGACAGGACGGCCGACGGCCACGCGGCGCCGGTGGCCGCGTCGAGCACGTTCGCCAGGGACGCCTCCGAGTCGCCCTCCCCGAACCGCGTCCAGTGCATCGCGCCGACCGCGGCGAGCCCGACCAGCACGTACACGGCGGTGACGATCGCGAGGGACAGGACGATCGCCAGCGGGAGGTCGCGGCGCGGGTTCCTCGCCTCCTCGCCGGCGGTGGAGGCGGCGTCGAAGCCGATGTAGGAGAAGAACACCTTGGACCCCGCCGCGCTGATCCCGGCCCAGCCCATCGGCGCGAACCCGTCGAGGTTTCCCGACCGGAACGCGGTGAACGCCACCGCGCAGAAGAACAGCAGCACGCCGATCTTGAGGAACACCATGACCGTGTTGGCGGCGGCGGTCTCGGACGCGCCGCGCAGCAGCAGGAACATCGCCAGCGCCACGACGACGACCGCGGGGACGTTCACGACCCCGCCGCCGCCCGGCGGGTCGGCCAGCTCCGCCGGGATCGCGAACCCGAGCGTGGTGTCGAAGAAGGCGCTCAAGTAGGCGCCCCAGCCGACCGCGACCGCCGACACCGACACCCCGTACTCCAGCAGCAGGCACCAGCCGCACACCCACGCGACCAGCTCGCCCATCGTCGCGTAGGCGTACGAGTAGGACGAGCCCGAGACCGGGATCGTCCCCGCCAGCTCCGCGTACGACAGCGCCGAGAACAGCGCGGTGACCGCCGCGAGGACGAACGACGCGACGACCGCGGGACCCGCGAGCGGCACCGCCGACCCGAGCACGACGAAGATCCCGGTGCCGAGGGTGGCGCCGACGCTGAACAGGGTGAGCTGCAGCAGGCCCATCGACCGCCGCAGCTCCCCGCCCGCGCCGCGCCCGCCCTCGGCGACGATCCGGCCGACCGGCTTCGTGCGCAGCAGGCTCCGCGCGAACCCGCCGGCGCCGGAGGCGGAGGGGGCGGAGGGGCCGGTCAAAGCGTGCTCTCCAGCGGCCACGTGGCGTTCGGCGTGACGATCGTCCCGGCGGCGCCGTCCAGGATCTCCGCGCACTCGTCGAGCAGCCCGATCGCCGCCATGTCGCCCGTCCGCTCCACGAACCGGCAGGCGGCCTCCACCTTCGGGCCCATCGACCCGGCGGGGAACTCCTCGGCGCGCAGCTCGTGCGGGGTGGTGTGCGCGATCTCCTCCTGCTCCGGCGTGCCGTGGCGCCGCATCACCCGCGGGACGTCCGTGAGGATCAGCAGGGCGTCCGCGTCCAGGCTCTCGGCCAGCACCGACGCGGTCAGGTCCTTGTCGATGACGGCCTCGAGGCCCTCCAGCCGCCCCACGTCGTTGCGGAAGACCGGGATGCCGCCGCCGCCCGCGCACACCACGACGGTCCCGAGCCGTACCAGCTCGCGGATCAGCCGCGTCTCGATGACGCGCTGCGGGTGCGGCGAGGGGACGACCCGCCGCCAGTGCCCGCCGTC
Organism: Actinomadura sediminis; assembly: GCF_042675525.1. NCBI lineage: Bacteria > Bacillati > Actinomycetota > Actinomycetes > Streptosporangiales > Thermomonosporaceae > Actinomadura > Actinomadura sediminis. The sequence goes on along the minus strand of NZ_JBHTJA010000011.1, from coordinate 79,057 downwards.
CGGCCGGATCGTCCAGCCGTAGTCGGCGGCGAGCTTCTCGGCCTCCTCCCGCTCGTACACCTGCCCGACGAACTTGGTCGGGTTCTCGAACGCCGGGTCGACGGCCGACACGAGCGTCTGCGTGATCATCGCCATCACCTGGCGGCCCGGCAGCGCGTTCTGCAGCGCCTGCAGGATCCAGTAGCCGATCATCCCCTGCGTCTCGGCGCCGACGGTGTCGAGCGGATAGGGACGGGTCAGGTTCGGGTCGTTGACGCTCTCCAGCGCCAGCACGCCCACCTGCGGGCCGTTCCCGTGCGTGACGATCAGCTCGTGCCGCCGCGCCAGCGGGGCCAGCGCCCGCACCGCGCGGTCCACGTTGGCGCGCTGCGGCCCGTCGTCGGGCGACTCGCCGCGGCCGACGAGCGCGTTGCCGCCCAGCGCGACCACCACACGCATGATCACCACCCCCGGTCGCGCGATTCCCCGGGCACCGGCGGCGAAACCCCGCCGGGCGCGCCCCTCCCGCCCCGACCTGCCCGCCCGCGCCGCGGCCCCGATCCGCCTCCGGGCGCGGAGCGGTCCGCGTCCCGTCCTAAACTCGTGGGCATGACACCCCCGGGAGACGGCGCCGTCGAGCTGGAGTCGCTCGTGAAGCGCTACGCGACGGCGACGGCCGTGGACGGGCTGTCGCTGCGCGCCGCCCGGGGCGAGGTCACCGCGCTGCTCGGCCCCAACGGCGCCGGGAAGACCACCACGATCGAGATCTGCGAGGGGTTCCGGCGGGCCGACGCGGGAACGGTCCGCGTCCTCGGCCTGGACCCGGCCGCCGACGCCCGCGCGCTGAAGCCGCGGGTCGGGGTCATGCCGCAGTCCGGCGGCGTGCCGGGCACGGCGCGCGCCGCCGAGTTCCTGCGGCTCGTCGCGTCCTTCCACGCCGCGCCGCTCGACCCGGCCGCGCTGCTGGAGCGGCTCGGGCTCACCGGGCACGCCCGCACACAGTTCCGCCGGATGTCGGGCGGGCAGCAACAGCGGCTGTCGCTGGCCGTCGCGGTGGTCGGCCGTCCCGAGCTGGTCTTCCTGGACGAGCCCACCACCGGCCTCGACCCGCAGGCGCGGCGCGCTACCTGGGACCTGATCGGGGAACTGCGCGCCGCCGGGGTGTCGATCGTGCTCACCACGCACAACATGGACGAGGCCGAGACCCTCGCCGACCACGTCGTGATCGTCGACCACGGCCGGGTCGTCGCCGAGGGCGCCCCCGCGACGCTCACCGGCGCCGAGCGGCAGCTGCGGTTCCGCGCCCGCCCCGGCCTCGGCCTGGAGGAGCTGCTGTCGGCGCTGCCCGCCGGGTGCGCGGCCAAGGAGTCCCCGGCCGGGCACTACCTGATCGAGGCGGACGTGCGGCCCGAGCTGCTGGCGACCGTCACCGCGTGGTGCGCGTCGCACGGCGTGCTGACCGAGGACCTGCGGATCGAGCGCCGCACGCTGGAGGACGTCTTCCTGGAGCTGACCGGACGGGAGCTGCGCGCATGACGGTCGAGGAGGCGCGGGCGGAACCGTCCGCCGCACTGGACTTCACGCCCGCGCCGGGCGCGGTGCCGCTGCCGCGGATGATCCTGGCGCAGACGGCGTACGAGCTGCGCGCGATGCTGCGCAACGGCGAGCAACTGCTCCTCACCATGATCATCCCGGTGGTGCTGCTCGTGCTGTTCAGCGCCACCTCGCTGCTCGACCTCGGCCCGGGGAGCCGCGTCGACTTCCTCGCCCCGGGCGTCCTGGCGCTCGCGGTGATGTCGACGGCGTTCACCGGCCAGGCGATCGGCACCGGCTTCGAACGCCGCTACGGGGTGCTGAAGCGGCTCGGCGCGACGCCGCTGCCGCGCGCCGGGCTGATCGCCGCCAAGACCCTCTCCGTCCTCGCCGTCGAGGTGATCCAGGCCGCGCTGATCTGCGCCGTCGCGCTCGCCCTCGGCTGGGAGCCGCACGGCGACCCGTTCTCGGTGCTCGCGCTGCTGCTGCTCGGGACCGCCGCGTTCAGCGGATTCGGCCTGCTCATGGCCGGGACGCTGCGCGCCGAGGCGACCCTCGCCGCGGCGAACCTCGTCTACGTCCTGCTGCTTGCCGTCGGCGGCGTGGTGTTCCCGCTGGGCGAGTTCCCCGACGCGGTCCGGAGCGCGCTGGAACTGCTGCCGATCTCCGCGCTGGCCGAGGGGCTGCGGGACGTCCTGCGGGACGGCGCCGCGCTCCCCGGCGGCCCGCTGCTCGTCCTCGCGGTCTGGGCCGTCGCCGGGCTCGCCCTCGCCGCCCGGTTCTTCAAGTGGGAGTGATCTCGGAAGTGACGCATGGCACCGGCTGACGCGCCCGGCTCTCTCGGCGGCGCGTCCCGGGCGCCCGGCCGGACGAGGCCGCTGTCGCTCGGATCCGTCCCCCCGCCCGCGCTGATCCTGCTCGGCATCATCTCCGTCCAGGTCGGGGCGGGCCTGGCCAAGAACCTGTTCGACCGGCTGCCGCCGAGCGCGGTCGTGACGCTGCGGCTGCTGACCTCCGCGATCGTCCTGGCGTTCCTGGCCCGCAAGGCGCTGCGGACCGTCCTGCGGGACCACACCCGGCAGGACCTCGCGGTCGCCGCGGGGTTCGGGCTCGCGCTCGCCGGGATGAACTTCTCGATCTACCAGTCGTTCGCCCGCATCCCGCTCGGCGTCGCGGTGACGATCGAGTTCCTCGGGCCGCTGAGCGTGGCGCTGCTGGCGTCCCGGCGGCCCCGGGACGTGCTGTGGGCGCTGCTGGCGGGCGCGGGCGTGGTCATGCTGGCCCGCGGCGGCGGCGACCTCGACCCCGTCGGCATCGCGTTCGCGCTCGTCGCCGCAGGATGCTGGGCCGCCTACATCCTGCTGACGGCCGCGACCGGCAGGCGGTTCGCCGGATCGTCCGGACTCGCCGTCGCGAGCATCGTCGGCACCGCGGCCGTCCTGCCGCTGGGCGTCGCCGAGGGCGGCGCCCAGATGCTCGACCCGCGGCTGCTGCTGATCGGCCTCGGCGTCGGGCTGCTGTCGTCGGTGATCCCGTACTCGCTCGAGCTGGAGGCGCTGCGGCGGATGCCCGCCCGGGTCTTCGGCGTCCTGATGAGCCTGGAGCCGGCCGCCGCCGCGCTCGTCGGCGTCGCGCTGCTCGGCGAGATCCTCACCGGACGCCAGTGGCTCGCGGTCGTCTGCGTGGTCGTGGCGAGCGTGGGCGCCACGCGGAGCCTGCGGGACCCGCCCGAGGCGCCCGAGGCGTAGCCGCCGCGCGGCGGTGCGGTGGCGACCGCGCGCCCCGGCGTGGAAGGATCGGTACGGGACCACCTGCAATCGACCGGATTGGAGTCCGCGTGATCGGCCGGAACGAGGACCAGGGGATGCCGCCGGAGTACTTCGAGGCGGGATCGGCGTCGTTCGTGGACTTCCTGCGCCTCCACTCCCCCGAGCTGCTGCCCGTCAACCGGGTGCCGGGCGCCGGCACCGTCCCCGACCTGCCGCACGGCACGACCGTCCTGGCGCTGACCTTCCCGGGCGGCGTCATGATGGCCGGGGACCGCCGCGCCACCCAGGGCAACCGCATCGCCTACCGCGAGCTCGACAAGGTCCAGCGGGCCGACGAGTACTCGGTCGTCGCGTTCGCGGGCACCGTCGGGCTGGCGCTGGAGATGGTCCGGCTGTTCCAGGTGGAGCTGGAGCACTACGAGAAGATGGAGAGCGCGCCGCTGTCGCTGCCGGGCAAGGCCCGGCGCCTCGGCGCCGTCATCCAGGCGAACCTCGCGCAGGCCCTCCAGGGCCTCGCCGTCGTCCCGCTGTTCGCCGGGTACGAGGAGCGCACCGGCACCGGGCGCATCTACACCTACGACATCACCGGCGCGCCGCAGGAGGCCCGCGACTACCACGCCGACGGCTCCGGGTCCCCGTACGCGCTGGGGGCGCTGAAGAAGCTGTACCGCCCGGACCTGTCCGAGCGGGACGCCGCGACCGTCTGCGTGCAGGCGCTCTACGACGCCGCCGACGACGACGCCGCGACCGGCGGCCCGGACCGGACCCGCCGCATCTACCCGACGATCGCGGTCGTCACCGACGACGGCTACCGGGCGCTCGGCGAGGACGAGGTGGCCGAGATCGTCGACGAGGTCGTGACGGGCCGCATGGAGCACCCGGACGGTCCCGTGGCGCCGCTGCGCTGACCGCCGGAAACGTCGTACCCGCCTCGTAACATCGACCGTATGGCACGGGCGAACGACGAGGCTGCGGCCCTCATCCAGGAACTGGCGGACCTGCTGTCCATCACGGGCGGCGACGCGTTCAAGATCAGGGCGTACGAGAAGGCGGCGCGGGCGATCGCCGGTCACCCCGACGACATCTCCGGCCTCGACCTGGCCGGGCTGCGCACGATCCCCACGGTCGGCGAGGCGATCGCCAAGAAGGTCCTCGACTACACCACCACCGGGACGATCCGGCAGGTGGAGGAGCTGCGGACGCAGATCCCCGCGGGGGTCCGGGCGCTCACCGCGATCCCCACCCTCGGCCCGAAGAAGGCCCTCGCCCTCTACGAGGAACTCGGCGTGTCGTCGGTGGAGGAGCTCGAGGCCGCCATCGGCGCGGGCCGGCTGCGCGGGCTCAAGGGGTTCGGCGCCAAGACCGAGGAGAACATCCTGCGCGGCATCGAGCTGATGCGCGGCTCCGGGGAGCGCGTCCTCGTCGACGCCGCCGCGGGCGTCGCCGACGAGGTCGTCGCGGCCCTCTCCGCGCTGCCGCAGGTGGAGCGCTGCGAGCACGCCGGTTCGCTGCGCCGGATGCGCGAGACGATCGGCGACGTGGACGTCCTCGTGGCGTCCACCGACCCGCACCCGATCATGGCGGCGTTCGCCGCGCTGCCGCTCGTCCACGAGGTGATCGCGAGCGGCGACAAGAAGACCTCGATCCGCACGGCGAAGGGCCTGCAGGTCGATCTGCGGGTCGTCCCGCCCGAGTCGTGGGGCGCGGCGCTGCAGTACTTCACCGGCTCGCAGGCCCACAACATCCGCACCCGCGAGATCGCCGTGAAGGCGGGGCTGAAGCTGTCGGAGTACGGCCTGTTCGACGCGGAGACCGGCGAGCTGATCGTCTCCGAGACCGAGGACGAGGTGTACGAACGCCTCGGCCTGCCCTGGGTGCATCCGGCGCTGCGGGAGGACACCGGCGAGATCGAGGCGGCCCTCGCGGGCGAACTCCCCCGGCTCGTCACCGTCGGCGACCTGCGCGGCGACCTGCACAGCCACACCGACCTCACCGACGGCATCGCGCCGCTGGAGGACATGGTCCGTGCCGCGGCGGCCCGCGGCCTGGAGTACTACGCGATCACCGACCACGCGCCGAACCTGTTCATGCAGCGGATGACCGACGAGAAGATGCTCGCCCAGCGCGAGCAGGTCCGCGGGCTCCAGGCGTCCTTCCCCGACCTGACGCTGCTGCACGGCACGGAGCTGAACATCGACCCGGACGGGAACGTCGACTGGGACGCCGATTTCCTGGCGGGCTTCGACGTCTGCGTGGCGTCGGTCCACTCGCACTTCACGCAGGACCGGGACGCGATGACGCGCCGGCTCGTCCGGGCGTGCGAGAACCCGCACGTCCACGTCATCGGGCACCCGACCGCGCGCAGCATCGGCCGCCGCCCGCCCGTGGACGCCGACTGGGACGAGGTGTTCCGCGCGGCCGCCCGCACCGGCACCGCACTGGAGATCGACTCGTTCCCCGACCGCCTCGACCTCCCCGCCGACCTGGTCCGCCGCGCCAAGCGCCTCGGGGTGAAGTTCGCCGTCGACACCGACGCCCACTCCGTCGGGCACCACCGCAACATCCGCTACGGCGTCGGCACCGCCCAGCGCGGCTGGCTCACCCCCGACGACGTCGTCAACACCTGGCCCCTCGCCCGCCTGCGCGAGTTCCTCCGCAAGGGCTGACCGGCCGGGGCCGGGAGCCCTCGGACCCGGATCAGTTCGACCGGAACAGGATCCAGGCCCAGCCGACGATCAAGATCACCAGGAGGGCGGCGCCGCCCCCGACGACGAGTTCCAGGACCTTCCGCCGCGTGGAGGGGCGCCGCCGGCGCGGGTCTTCGTACGGTGGCGGCCGTCCCGCCATGCTTCCTCCCGAACGTCAAGGGCGGCTCCCGGGGCCGTCGGCGCCCGTTCAACGCTCCGGCGCGCAGACCGGCCCGGGGATCAGACGGGGCTCAGCTCGGCCTCGGGCCGGCTCGGCGCGGAGGCGTGCAGCGGGCCGCGGTCGCGGAGGGCGAAGAACAGCCGGAAGGCCGCCACCCACATCAGGACCGCCCCGAGCATGTGCAGGACGACCAGGACGGCGGGGACGCCGAGGAAGTACTGCACGTACCCGAGGGCGCCCTGGGCCACGACGAGGGCGAGGAGTTCGCGCACGCGGCGGCGGGCCGCGGCGGGAGCGTCCGTCCGGTGCAGCGCGACGGCCATGACGACGACCAGCCCGCACACGATCCACGCCGTGATGCTGTGGACGCGGGTGACGTCGGTGATCTCGAAGCCGTAGCGGCGGGACGAGGCGTCGCCGGCGTGCGGCCCGGTGCCGGTGACCACCGTGCCGGCGACGAGGACGACGGCGCAGGCGGCGAGCAGGGCCCCGGCGAGGGCGCGGATCCAGGGGGCGGCGAGGGGGCGGGGCGGGGCGTCGCCCTCGCCCGCGCGGATCCACAGCGCCACGCAGAACACGAGCAGCGCCGGGGAGACGAGGAAGTGCAGGCCGACGGCGGCCGGGTGCAGCTCGGTCAGCACGACGATGCCGCCGATGACGGCCTGCGCGACGACGCTCATCGGCTGGGCGAGCGCCCACCAGATCAGGTCCTTGCGGCGCGGGACGAGGCGGAGCGCGGCGACGAAGACGAGCATCCCGACCGCCAGCACCACGAACGTGATCATCCGGTTGCCGAACTCGATCGCCATGTTGACGGTCTCGTGCTCGGGATGCGGGGTGGGGACGAGGCTGTCGCCGGTGCACCGGGGCCATTCGGGGCAGCCGAGCCCGGACTCGGTGACGCGGACGGCGCCGCCGCTGACGACGATGAGCACGTTGCCGATGACGCCGAGCAGCGCGAGCAGCCGGAACGAACCCGCCGTCGGGCGCCACACGGCGTCCCGCGCACGGATCAGCGGGTTGGACGTCGACTCTCGCTTTGTCACGCCGCCCATGCTATGGCCGGCCCCGCGCACCCGTGACACAACCCCCCGCCAGGGCCCGCGGGTCACCGTTTCCGCAGGTCGGGCGGGAGGAAGCCGGACGGGCCGCGCGGGGCCCACGGCGGCCCGCCGGGGGCCCGCGGCACCTGCGGGGCACGCAGGAACGCGTGCCGGGCCAGCGCCATCAGGTTGAGCAGGGCGTCGCGGCGGGTGGTGAACCAGTGCGGGTCGGCGACGCCGCGGTCGGCGCGCTTGTGCAGCAGGGCGAGCTCGGTGGCGGCGAGCTGGTAGTCGACCATGGCGCGGCCCGCGGGCGGGCCGCCGACGGTGCGGGCCCAGCGGCGGGCGGCGCGGCGGGCCGGGATCGAGCGCAGCATCCGGACGTCGGCGGCGGTGACGAGCCCGGTCGCGGCGTACAGCGGCAGGTACGTCTCGATGCGGCGCACCGTGCTGCGGCGCTCGACGGCCACGAGGACGATCAGGCCGACGAGGATGCAGAAGTCCAGCAGGTAGACGGCGCCGAGCCCGGCGAGGCCCGTCGACGCGGCGCCGTTCCACAGGCCGTGCAGGATCATGGCGCCCAGCAGCCCGGCCAGGGGCGCGAGGAGCTGGCCGCGGCGGTGGGTGGCGGCGTAGGCGACGCCGAGGCCGGTCATCGAGGTGAACAGCGGGTGGCTCAGCGGCGCGACGAGCCCGCGGAGGATGAAGACGGCCTGGAGCTGCTGGGCGCCGCCGTCCTCGAACGCCCGCATGTAGTAGGTGATGTTCTCCATCATCGCGAACCCGAGGCCGACCATCGCGGCGTAGATCAGCCCGTCCGCGAACCCGTCGATCTCGTTGCGGCGCAGCCACAGCATGCCGAACAGGACGGCGCCCTTGAGGGTCTCCTCGATCACGGGGGCGCCGAAGGTGGCGCTGACGAAGTGCCCGTCGACCTCGCCGAAGATGGGGACGGTGATGTACAGCAGCCCGGCCGTGTTGAGGACCAGGGCGCCCAGGACGGCGACGCCCGCCCCCCACATGAACGCGAAGACGAGCGCGCGCGGCGGCTCGGGCTCCAGCCGGTCCAGGGCGAGCGCGAGCGCGATCAGCGGCGGGATGGGCAGCACGGCCAGCAGGAGCCCCACCCAGAAGCCGCCCTCGCCGGACAGGACGTCGACGCCGAGGGCGACGACGGCGCACAGCCCCGAGACCGTCAGCCCGGCGATCAGGCCGACCGGAGGACGCCCCGGGATGCGCCCTTCGAGCACCGCCTTCGGGTCCACACGCGCCATCCCGTGAGCGTAACCGGCGCCCGGTCACGACGTGAAGGCGGGACGGTCACGTTCCGTGATCGTCCGCAAAACACGTCGTGCGGGCGCGGGTCGTCAGTGCAGGGGTCGTCAGTGCAGGAGCGGGTCGATGGACACGGCGGTGAACAGCAGTGCCAGGTAGACGTTCGACAGGTGGAAGAACCGCATGGGCCGCAGGTGGACGCCCGTCACCCCGGCGCGGACGGCCTTCAGCAGGCGGTGCCCCTCGGCGAGGAACGCCAGGCCGAGCACCGCCGCGACCGCGCCGTACACGGGGGTCATCCCGCCGACGGGCCACAGCAGCAGCGAGCAGGCCACGGTGGCGTAGGTGTAGACGAGGCTCTCCACGATGACGCGCCGCTCGCCCTTGACGACCGGCAGCATCGGGACGTTGGCGACCGCGTAGTCCTCGCGGTAGCGCATCGCGAGCGTCCAGGTGTGCGGCGGCGTCCACAGGAACACGACGCCGAACAGGATGAACGGCGTCCAGGAGATCTCGTCGGTGACGGCCGTCCAGCCGATGAGGACGGGCATGCAGCCGGCGATGCCGCCCCACACGACGTTCTGCGAGGTGCGCCGCTTGAGCAGCAGCGAGTAGACGAAGACGTAGAACAGGATCGCGAACAGCGAGCCCCCGGCGGCCCGCAGGTTGACCGCGAGCGCGAACCCGGCCGTGGACAGCACCGCGAGGGTGATCCCGAACACCAGGGCGCGGGCGGGGGTGACCTGGGCGCGGGCCAGCGGACGGCGCCGGGTGCGGCGCATCTTGGCGTCGATGTCCCGGTCGATGTAGCAGTTGATCGCGTTGGCGGCACCGGCGGACATGGTGCCGAACGCCAGCGTGAGCAGCACCGTGCCGAGCGGCGGCACGCCGCCCGCCGCCAGGAACATCACCGGGATCGTGGTGATCAAGAGCAGCTCGATCACGCGCGGCTTCGTGAGCGCGATGTAGGCGCGCACGCTTTCGCCTATCGACCGGCGCGCGGCCGGCTCGGCCATCGTCGGCTCGGGGGGAGCGACCGGCATGTGCTCGTCGAGCTCCACCCCGCGCTTGTTACTGAGCACCGTCACAATCGGGTCCACGTTCAACTAGGCATGTGAAATCGCGTACCAACTCGGCGGTGCCCCCGTGTTCGGGCCGACCTCGGCTGGGTGCGACTTTCGGCTTGGCGAATACGGCGGCCGCTCGTTGTCAACCGCGCATTCACTGTAGTCCGACCCCTCCGGAGGTCGTGCACCGGGTCGCCTGACGCACCGTGACCGGCGTGTCGGCGCCCGCCGGCGCCCTCCGCCGCCGCCCGGGGCCGTGCCCCTCCCCTGCCCCGATTCCCCCGCCGGATCACCCCGCCGGGGGGGGGTTAGCGGAAGGGCGATCGGGCAAGGGTGCAGGGAGCGGCCGGGCCCCCGCCGGAGCGTGCGCGCGAACGTCCGGCGGACGTCCCCTGCGGCGGGCACGGCCGATGACGACGGGCACGGCGAACAACGGGCACGGCGAACGACGGGCACGGCGAGTACGGACGAGGACGTGCATGACGATGCGCCTGACGGGGCACCCGACGGGGCGCCAGACGGGGCGCGTGAGGAGGGACGCGCACGACGACCCGCGTGCGGGGAATCGGACGTGCGCGCGGTCACGCGTGGGCCGGACGCCCGCGCGATAGGCTCGAATCGGGCACGGCGTGATCTTCGGCCGGGCGTCCTGCCCACAGCGCACCGCTCCATCCGAGGGGGGCGCGGCGATTCGCCGCACGTCGATTCGCCGCACGGCGCGATCATGTACACAGAGCGGTTTCGAGAGGAGCCTGGCGTTCCGTGACTAGGGACAACAGCACGTTTGAATGGTCTGACCTGGACCGGCGGGCGGTGGACGTGGTCCGCGCCCTGGCCATGGACGCGGTCGAGGAGGCGGGGTCGGGCCATCCCGGCACCGCCATGAGCCTGGCCCCGGCCGCCTACCTGCTCTTCCAGCGGTTCCTGAAGCACGACCCGACCGACCCCGACTGGGTGGGCCGGGACCGGTTCGTGCTGTCCTGCGGGCACTCCAGCCTGACCCTTTACATCCAGCTCTACCTTTCGGGCTACCCGCTGACGCTGGACGAGCTGAAGGCGTTGCGCAAGTGGGGCAGCCTGACGCCGGGGCACCCGGAGCACGGGCACACCTCGGGCGTCGAGACGACCACCGGGCCGCTGGGCCAGGGCATCGCGAACGCGGTCGGCATGGCGATGGCGGCGCGCCGCGAGCGCGGGCTGTTCGACCCGGACGCGCCGCAGGGCGAGTCCCCCTTCGACCACACCATCTGGGCGTTCTGCTCGGACGGCGACATCGAGGAGGGCATCAGCCACGAGGCGTCCGCGCTGGCGGCCCACCAGCGGCTCGGGAACCTGGTGCTGCTGTGGGACGACAACCACATCTCGATCGAGGACGACACCGCGATCGCGCTGTCGGAGGACGTGCGGGCCCGCTACGAGGCGTACGGCTGGGACGTCCACACCGTCGACTGGACGGAGAACGGCGACTACGAGGAGAACGTCGGGCAGCTCGCCGCGGCGTTCGCCGCCGCGCAGGCCGAGACGTCCCGCCCGTCCTTCATCGCGCTGCGCACGATCATCGGCTGGCCGGCGCCGAACAAGAAGAACACCGGCAAGGCGCACGGTTCGGCGCTGGGCGCCGAGGAGGTCGCGGCGACCAAGAAGCTCCTCGGGCTGGACCCCGCGGAGAGCTTCCAGGTGCCCGAGGACGTCCTCGGGCACGCCCGCGCGGTGTCCGACCGGGGCCGCAAGGCGCACGCGGAGTGGAACGAGCGGTTCCAGGCGTGGCGGAAGGCGAACGCCGAGCGGGCCGCGGAGTTCGACCGGATCTCCGAGCGGGCGCTGCCGTCCGGCTGGGAGAAGGCGCTGCCGACGTTCCCGGCGGGCAAGGAGATCGCGACCCGCGCCGCGTCCGGCGAGGTGCTGGCCGCGCTGGCGCCGGTGCTGCCGGAGCTGTGGGGCGGATCGGCCGACCTGGCCGAGAGCAACAACACGACGATGAAGGGCGAGCCGTCCTTCATCCCCGAGGAGTTCCAGACCAAGGAGTTCCCCGGCGGCCCGTACGGGCGGACGCTGCACTTCGGCGTGCGCGAGCACGCGATGGGCGCGATCTGCAACGGCATCGCGCTGCACGGCGGCACCCGCCCCTACGGCGGCACGTTCCTGGTGTTCAGCGACTACATGCGCCCGGCGGTGCGGCTCGCCGCGCTGATGAAGCTGCCGGTGACGTTCGTGTGGACGCACGACTCGATCGGCCTCGGCGAGGACGGCCCGACGCACCAGCCCGTCGAGCACCTGTGGGCGCTGCGGGCGATCCCGGGCCTGGACGTCGTCCGCCCGGCGGACGCGGCCGAGACGGCCGTCGCGTGGCGCACGATCCTGGAGCACCACGACCGCCCGGCGGGGCTGGCGCTGACCCGGCAGAAGCTTCCGACGCTGGACCGGAGCGGCGAGCTGGCGACGGCCGACTGCGCCGCCAGGGGCGGGTACGTGCTGGCGGACGCGACCGACGGCCGCCCCGACGTGATCATCATCGCGACCGGCAGCGAGGTGCCGCTGGCGCTGGAGGCGCGCGAGGCGCTGCAGGCCAAGGGCACCCCGACCCGGGTCGTGTCGATGCCGTGCGTGGAGTGGTTCGAGGCGCAGACCGACGCCTACAAGCAGCAGGTGCTGCCGCCCGGCGTGCGGGCGCGCGTGTCGGTGGAGGCCGGGATCGCGATGGGCTGGCGGACCTACATCGGGGACGCCGGCGAGTCGGTGAGCCTGGAGCACTTCGGCGCGTCCGCGGACTACAAGACGCTGTTCCGGCAGTTCGGGATCACCGCCGACCGGGTCGTCGCGGCGGCGGAGGCGAGCCTGATCAAGGCGAACGTCAAGCACGCCGGGCGCGGCGAGACCACCGGCAACTGACCTCCCGGCCTCGCGGAACTCGATGACGAGGGAGAAAGCGAAGCGATGAGTGAGATTCTGAAGCGGCTCTCCGACGAGGGCGTGTCGATCTGGCTGGACGACATCAGCCGCGAGCGGCTGCGCACCGGCGACCTCGAGGACCTGGTGAAGGAGAGCCACGTCGTCGGCGTCACCTCCAACCCGACGATCTTCGCCAAGGCGCTGAGCAAGGGCACCGCCTACGACGCGCAGGTCCGTGACCTGGCCGTGCGCGGTGTCGGCGTCGACGAGGCGGCCCACGCCATCACCACCTACGACATCCGGTGGGGCTGCGACGTGCTGCGCCCCGTGTACGACCGGACGGACGGGCTGGACGGCCGTGTGTCGCTCGAGGTCGACCCGCGGCTGGCGCGCGACACCGAGCGGACGATCGCCGAGGCGCGGGCGCTGTGGTGGATGGTGGACCGGCCGAACCTGTTCATCAAGATCCCGGCGACCGAGGCGGGGCTGCCGGCGATCACCGCGGCGCTCGCCGAGGGCATCAGCGTGAACGTGACGCTGATCTTCTCGCTGGAGCGCTACGGGAAGGTGATCGACGCGTTCTTCGCGGGCCTGGAGCAGGCGCGGGAGAACGGCCGCGACCTGACGAAGATCGCGTCGGTGGCGTCGTTCTTCGTCAGCCGGGTCGACACCGAGATCGACAAGCGGCTCGACAAGATCGGCTCGGACGAGGCGAAGGCGCTGCGCTCGAAGGCGGGCCTGGCCAACGCGCGGCTCGCGTACGCGCTGTACGAGGAGAAGTTCGCCACCGAGCGCTGGACGTCGCTGAAGAACGCGGGGGCCCGTCCCCAGCGTCCGCTGTGGGCGTCGACCGGCGTGAAGGACCCGAACCTCAACGACACGCTGTACGTGGACGAGCTGGTGGCGCCCGGCACCGTGAACACGATGCCGGAGGCCACCCTGGTGGCCGAGGCCGACCACGGCCAGGTGCGCGGCGACACCGTCCGCGGCACCTACGACGACGCCCGCGCGCACATGGCGGCGCTGAAGGACGTCGGCGTCGACTACGACGACGTCGTGCGGGTGCTGGAGGAGGAGGGCGTCGAGAAGTTCGAGGCCTCCTGGAAGGAGCTGCTCGGCTCCATCAGCGGCGAGCTGGAGAGCAAGAGGGCCGGCGCGTGACGTCGGTGGTGACCGCCGGGGGGATCTCGGTCACCATCCGCGGCGCCGTCGTCGACGAGGGCGAGACGGTCCTGGACCGTCTCGTCTCCGACGGGGTGCCCGGGGCCCTCGCGTCCCGCAACCCGCATCTGTGGGGCCCGGACGCGGCCCCGGGGGCGGCCCGCCGGCTCGGCTGGCTCGGGCTGCCGGAGGCCGCCCGTTCCCTGCCGGCCCGGTTGTCCGGGCCGGCGGGGTCCGCCCGCGACGCCGGTCTCGACCGGGTCGTGCTGATCGCGTCGGGCGGTGCCGCCGTGGCCGCCGAGGCGATCGGCGCGGCCGCGGGGGCTGACCTGACCGTCGTCGACACCACCGATCCGCACGAGGTGACGGGCGCGCTCGCGGGCGACCCGCACCGCACGCTGGTGGTCGTGGCGGCCGACGGCGAGGACGGCGACGGGTACGGGCTCGAGGTGGACGCGCTGCGGCGCGTCTTCGCGGGCGCGTTCCGCGACGCGGGCCTGGCCGGCGCCGATCTCGCGCGCCGCTTCGTCGTCGTGGCGCCGGCCGGGTCGGCCGCCGAACGCGCCGCCCGGGAGGCCGGGCACCACCTGGTCGAGGCCGAGCCGGACGTGGACGGACGGTACGGCGCGCTCGACGCGCGCGCGCTGACCGCGCCCGCGCTGGCGGGCGTCGACGTGGCGGCGCTGCTGGACCAGGCCGCCGCGCTGGCGGGCACGCTGCGGCAGCCCTACGACAATCCGGCGCTGGCGCTCGGCGCCGCGCTGGGCTCGTCCGCGCTCGCCGGGCGCGACAAGCTGGTGCTCGCCGACCACGGCTCGGGGCTGGCCGGCTTCGGGGCGTGGGCGGAGCAGCTGGTGGCGGGGGCGCTCGGCAAGGACGGCCGGGGCCTGCTGCCGGTCGTGGTCGAGGACGTCGAGGCGCCCGGCTTCGATCTGACGCCCGACATGCGGCGCGTCATCCTGGGCCGCCGCCCGGACGAGCCCGGTCCCGGCCGCGAGGCGGGGGTGAGCGTGGCGGGGCCGCTCGGCGCGCAGTTCCTGCTGTGGGAGTGCGCGGTGGCGGTCGCGGCGCGGGTGCTGGGCGTCGACCCGTTCGGCGAGCCGGACGTGCACGAGTCGGCCGAGAGCATCGCGGCGCTGCTGCGGTCGGAGGAGGGCACGGCGCCCACGGTGGTGCGCCGCCCGCCCGTCCTGGTCGAGGGCGCGGTGGAAGTGCACGCCCGGGAGGACGCGCTGAAGGGGGCGGCGACGCTCGCGGGGGTGCTCGAGGCCGTCGTGGAGGCCGCGCCGGACGGCGGCTACCTCGGTGTCCTGGCGTACCTGGACGCCCGCGCCGACGCGGAGGCGGCCGGGCTGCGGCCGCTGCTGGCCGCGCGGGCGGCGAAGGTGCGCAGGCGTCCGGTCCCGGTGACGTTCGGGTGGGGGCCGAGGCATCTGCACACGACCGGCCAGTACCACAAGGGCGGCCCGCGGAACGGGGCTTTCCTGCAGGTCACGGGCGCGGTCAGGACGGACCTGCCGGTGCCCGGTCGGCCGTACAGCCTCGGCGAGCTGCAGCTCGCGCAGGCGTTCGGCGACCTGCGGGTGCTGCGGTCGCTGGGCCGTCCCGCGGTCCGGCTGCACCTGCGGGACCGGGCCGAGGGCCTGGCGCAGCTCGCCGACGCCCTCTCCTGAACGGCGGGGATCCGCGGGACGGATACGGATCGCCCAGGGTCGCGCTACTCTGTCCCGCGCCGCCCTGATCGTCACGGCACAACGGAAGATCAACGGAGATGGTCGCCAATGACCGTTCTCTCCTGAAACGATGGGGACAGGCAGGAGGGAACGTGTCCGGATTCGACGTACTGACGCGCGGCGACGTGCTCGACTCGGCGCTGCAGGCGCGGGACTATCTGGTGAGCTGCGGGGTCCCCGGCGCACTGGCCGCCAAGGACCCCGACCTGTGGGGGCGGCGCGCGGTCGACCACAGCCGGCTCGGCTGGCTCGACCTTCCGTTCGCGTCCCGCGGGCTGCTCAACCAGGTCGAGGGCCTGGTCGCCGAGGCGCGCTACTCCGGTCTCGACCACATCGTGCTGATCGGCGTCGGGGCCGAGAGCCTCGCCGCGCAGGCGATCATGGAGGCGCACACGTCCGCCCGGGCCCCGGCCGGGGGGGCGGGCTCGGCGGACCGCCCGGCCGGTGAGCTGACCGTCCTGGACGGCAGCGACACAGCCGCGCTCGCGTTCGCGCTGGAACGGCTCGACCGGACGCTCGTGGTGCTGGCCAGCAAGGCGGGCGTGTCCCTGGAGGGGGACGCCTACCGCCGCATCTTCGCGGGCGCGTTCCGCGACCTCGGGATGTCGGAGCGGGAGATCGCGGGCCGGTTCCTGGTGATCACCGACCACGGCAGCCCGCTGCACGACTTCGCCCGGCAGAACGGGTACCGGATCGGGCTGACCGACCCGTACCTGCCGGGGCACTTCGGCGCGCTGTCGGCGTACGGGCTGGTCCCGGCGGTGCTGGCGGGCGCCGACGCGAACGCGCTGCTGGACGACGCGGCGTCGCTGGTGCCGTCGCTCTCCAAGGAGGAGGACAACCCGGGGCTGCTGCTCGGGGCGGTGCTGGGCGGTTGCGCGCAGCAGGCCCCCGGCGGGATCGCGCGCGACAAGGTGGTGCTGCGCGAGCCGGGCGGCCCGGGCGCGCTGAGCGCGTGGGTGTCGCAGCTCCTGGCGGTCGGCACCGGGCGGCGGGGCCGCGGGGTGGTGGCGTTCGAGCCGTCCGGCTGCCGGGGCTCGTTCCCGGACGTGCACGGTGTCGCGCTGAACCCGCCGTCGGCGGCGCACGACGACTCCGACACCGCCGTGCTGGCGCCGGTCGGCGCGCAGTTCCTGCTGTGGGAGTACGCGACGGCGGTCGCCGGGTGGCTGCTCGGGGTGAACCCGTTCGAGACCGGCGCCCCCGCGGTGCAGGAGGCCGAGGACGACGCGGCGACGCTGCTGCGCGCGGCGGCGGGCGGCCCGCTGACGGCGGAGCGGCCCGCGTACACCGAGGACGACATCGAGGTGTACGTCGACTTCCCGTGGCCCGCGCACGCCGACCTGCGGACCGTCCTCGGCGGCCTGGTCGGGTCGGTGCCCGCCGACGGCTACCTGGCCGTGATGACGTACCTGTCGGGCGACTTCTCGGGCCGGTACCTGGCGCCGTCGCTGGCCCGCGCGTCCGGACGCCCGGTGGCGTACGGCCCGGGCCCCGCGTACCCGCACGCGACCGCACCGGTCCACAAGGAGGGCCCGGGGAACGGCGCTTTCCTGATCATCACCGGGGACCCGGTGCCGGGCGACGCGCTGGCCGCGCATCCCGTCCCCGGCCGCCCCTACAGCCTGGCGCAACTGCGGCTGGCGCGCGCGCTGGGCGAGCTGCGGACGCTGCGCGCGCGCAGCCTGCCGGTGATCCGGCTGCACCTGCGCAACCCGGTGGAGGGCGCCGGCCGGCTGACCGAGGCGGTGCGGGAGGTCGCCTCGATGGTCTCGGCGGGGCGGGGGCAGTGAGCCCGGGAAACAGGAACCCCGGAGTCGCGAACTACAGCTCGGTGGCCGCGGGCGACACCGTCGTCACCGCGCGCCGGCCGCTCAAGGACGCCGCCGAGCGGGTGCTCGGCCGGCTGTGGATCGACCAGGTCCCGGTCCGGCTCGCGTCGGAGGACGCGATGCTGTGGCCGTCGGCGGCCACGGCGGAGGTCGAGGGGCGGCGGCTGTGCTGGCCGGGCCAGCCGGGACCGGGACGCGCGGTGCTGGAGCAGGTCGCGGGGCTGCGGCGGCGGATGTTCGAGGACGCCGCCGAGCCGGGGCCGCCGACGCGGGTCGTGCTGGCCGGGCGGGGCGCGGCGGTGCGCGCCGCCGAGACGATCGTGCGGGCCGCGGGACCGGGCGCCCCGGGCGTCCTGCCGCTGACCGTGCTGGACGACCCCGAGCCGGGACCGCTCACCCGCCTGGCCGCCGACCCGGCCGGCCTGGCCGGGACCGCGGTCGTGGTCGCCGGGGACGATCCGGTCACCGACACGCTCCGCCGCGTCCTGCTCGAGACGCTGCGCGGCGCGAGCGTTCCGCCGGACGTCCTCGCGCGCCGGTTCGTCACGGTGGCGCCCCCGGACTCGGCCGCGGCCAAGGCGGCCGTGGAGGCGGGACGGCCGCTCGTCCACGCCCCGGCGCAGACGGCTTTCGGGGCGCTGTCGCCGTACGCGCTCGTCCCGGCGGCGCTCGCGGGCGCGGACGCGGCGGCGCTGCTGGACGGCGCCGCGGCGGTGCTGCCCGCGCTGACCCGCCCGGAGGACAACCCGGGGCTGGTGCTCGGCGCGATCCTCGGCGGGGCGGTGCGCGCGGGCCGCGGCACGCTCGTCCTCGGCGGCTACCCCGCCGCGCTGCCGGGCCTGGCCGGGTGGGCGGCGCGGCTGCTGGACGACGCGACCGGGGGCCGGCTGACGACGGTCGTGCAGGGCGGCGGCCTGCCCGTGGTCCCCGACCCGGACCTGTTCCTGGTGACGCTGGACGGCCGTCCCCACCAAGACGACGCCACGGTGACGGGCCCGCTCCCCGCGCAGCTCGTCATATGGGAGTACGCGGCCGCCGTGGCCGCCTACCTGCTGGGCGGCGACCCGCTCGCCCCGCCGCCGCGGCGGGCGCCGCTGACGGTGGACGACGGGACGGGCGAGCCGGTCTTCGCCGACGGGGACCCGGGGCGTGCGGTCGAGGTGCACACGACCGTCCCGTCGCTCGCCGAGGCGCCCGACCTGGCCCGGCTCCTGGACGGACTCGCGTCCATGGTCGGCCCGCGCGAGCATCTGGCCGTGGTCGCCTACCTGGATCCGGACGAGACGCGGGGCCAGGGCACGCAGGTGCGGCGGCTGGCGGCGCTGCTGGCCTCGCGCTGCGACCGTCCGGTGACCGTCGCGTGGGGCGGCCGCGGCCCGGTACCGGAAGAGCCTCCCGGCGAGCCCGGAACCGGGAATGATCAGCGGGACCGGGGCGTCTACCTGTTGGTGACGGGCAACGTCGTCCGCGACGTGCCCGTCCCGGACCGCCATCACGGGCTCGGCATGCTGCAGCTCGCGCGGGCCCTCGGGGACGCGCGGGCGGTGCGCGCGGACGGCCGTCCGGTGGTCCGGCTGCACCTGGAGAACCGCTGGGCGGGACTCGCCCGGTTGCTCGACGCCGCAAAAGGAGAGGGGTGATCCCGCCCCGGCGCCACTAATTCGGCGCCGTCGGGGGACACACGGGATCAGAACATGTATGCGTGTCTTGAGCATGATGCCCAGTGACAGATGCCGAACGACGAGAGTGGCCGTGAGGAAACCCGCGGTGGACAGAGCAGGAGAAGACAGGGTGCGAGCAGAGGGGGCCGCCACGTGACCGAGCCAGCGAATCCGCTCCGGGATCCGCGGGACAAGCGCCTGCCGCGGGTGGCCGGGCCGTGCGTGCTCGTGCTGTTCGGCGTCACCGGCGACCTGTCCCGCAAGAAGCTGCTCCCGGCCATCTACGACCTGGCGAACCGGGGCCTGCTCCCGCCGGGCTTCTCACTGGTCGGGTTCGCCCGCCGGGACTGGGAGAACGAGGACTTCCGGCAGATCGCCTACGAGTCGGTGAAGGCGCACGCGCGGACCCCGTTCCGCGAGGACGTCTGGCGGCACCTGTCGGAGGGCATGCACTTCGTCCCCGGCGAGTTCGGCGACCCGGGCGCGTTCGAGGCCCTGGCGATGGCCGTCAAGGAGCTGGACGAGAGCCGCGGGACGGGCGGCAACTACGCGTTCTACCTGTCGATCCCACCGAAGTTCTTCCCGCAGGCGGTGGAGCAGTTGCAGCGCAGCGGCCTCGCAGACCGGACGGAGGGGTCGTGGCGGCGGGTCGTGATCGAGAAGCCGTTCGGCCGCGACCTGGCGACCGCCAAGGAGCTGAACGACACCGTCCACCGCGTGTTCCCCGAGGAGTCGATCTTCCGGATCGACCACTACCTCGGCAAGGAGACGGTGCAGAACATCCTGGCGCTGCGGTTCGCCAACTCGATGTTCGAGCCGATCTGGAACCGCGGCTACGTCGACCACGTGCAGATCACGATGGCCGAGGACATCGGCATCGGCGGGCGCGCCGGCTACTACGACGGCATCGGCGCGGCCCGCGACGTGATCCAGAACCACCTGCTGCAACTGCTGGCGCTGACGGCGATGGAGGAGCCCACGTCGTTCAGCGCGGAGGCCGTCCGCGCCGAGAAGGCCAAGATCCTCTCGTCGGTGCGGGTGCCGGGGAACCTGGCGGAGTCCACCGCGCGCGGCCAGTACGCGGCGGGCTGGCAGGGCGGCGTGAACGTCAAGGGCTACCTGCAGGAGGACGGCATTCCCGCCGACTCCCGCACCGAGACCTACGCCGCCGTCAAGCTGGAGATCGACAACCGCCGCTGGGCGGGCGTCCCGTTCTACCTGCGCACCGGCAAGCGGCTCAGCCGCCGCGTCACGGAGGTCGCGCTGGTGTTCCAGCAGGCTCCGCACCTGCCGTTCTCGCACACCGACACCGAGGAGCTCGGGCAGAACGCCATGGTGATGCGGGTGCAGCCGGACGAGGGCATCACGGTGCGGTTCGGCTCGAAGGTGCCCGGCACCTCGATGGAGATCCGCGACGTCAACATGGACTTCGCGTACGGCGAGTCGTTCACCGAGGCGTCCCCCGAGGCGTACGAGCGGCTGCTGCTGGACGTGCTGATCGGCGACCCTCCGCTGTTCCCCCGGCAGGAGGAGGTCGAGCTGTCCTGGAAGATCCTCGACCCGATCGAGGAGTTCTGGGCCGAGCGCGGCGGCGTCGACCAGTACAAGTCCGGCGGTTACGGGCCCGACAGCGCCGACGAGCTGATGGCCCGGGACGGCCGCACGTGGAGGAGGCTCTGATGAACATCGACCTCGCCGGGACCTCGACCCGCAAGATCCAGGACGCCCTCACCCAGGCCCGGCACCTGATGGGCGGCCCGGCCGTCGGCATGGTCCTGACGCTGATCATCGTGACGGACGAGTCGGCGCAGTACGACGCGGTCCGCGCGGCGACGGAGGCGTCCCGCGAGCACCCGTGCCGGGTGCTGACCGTCATCTCGCGCGACCCGCGCGGCAACTCGTCCCGGCTGGACGCCGAGATCCGCATCGGCGAGACCGGGCCGGGCGAGACGGTGCTGCTGCGGATGTACGGGCCGCTCGCCGAGCACGCCGACTCGGTCGTCGTCCCGCTGCTGATGCCCGACACCCCCGTGGTGACGTGGTGGCCCGGCGGGAAGGTGCCGAAGGCGCCCGCCAAGGACCCCCTCGGCCGGCTGGCGCAGCGCCGGGTGACCGACGCGTACGCCGCCCGGGACCGGCTCGGCACGCTCGCGCAGCTCGCCGCCGGTTACCGGCCGGGCGACACCGACTTCACCTGGACGCGGATCACGAACTGGCGGTCGCTGCTGGCGGCGGCGCTCGACCAGGACCACGACGAGATCCTCTCCGGCGAGGTGATGGCCGAGCCGGACAGCCCGAGCGCGGAACTGCTGGGGGCGTGGCTGTCGACCCGTCTCGGGGTGACCGTGGACCGCTCGGTGTCCGAGGGCCCCGGCATCACCGGCGTCCGGCTGCGGACGGCGTCCGGCGACATCGTGGTGGACCGCCCGGACGGGCGCGTCGCGACGCTGTGCCGCCCCGGCCAGCCGGACCGGCAGGTGGCGCTGATGCGGCGGCCGATGTCGGAACTGCTGGCCGAGGAGCTGCGGCGGCTCGACCCCGACGAGGTCTACCAGGACGCGGCGGCCCGGTTCGCCAAGGACCTCGCGGGCGCGTCGGGGGACGCGTCATGAGCGCGCCGCTGGCGGTCCCGCACCGGGACGCGGACGTGCTCGCCCAGGCCGCCGCGGCCCGGCTCGTCACGGCGATCGCCGACGCCCAGACGGAGCGGGGCGAGGCGTCGATCGTGCTGACCGGCGGCGGCGTCGGCACCGCCGTCCTGGCGGCGCTCGGCTCCTCCCCCGCGCGGCACGCCGTCGACTGGCGGCGCGTGGACGTGTGGTGGGGCGACGAGCGGTTCCTGCCGTCCGGCGACCCGGAGCGCAACGAGACGGGCGCGCGGGAGGCGCTGCTCGACCGCGTCGACGCCGACCCGGCCCGGGTGCACCCGATGCCCGCCTCCGACGGGCCCGACGGCGGCGACGTGGACGCGGCGGCCGCCCGGTACGCCGCCGAGCTGGCGGCGGCGGGCGGCGGGAACGGTCCCGTGCCCGCGTTCGACGTGCTGATGCTGGGCGTCGGACCGGACGCGCACGTGGCGTCGCTGTTCCCCGGGATGCCGCAGCTGACCGACACGGACCCCGTCGTCCCGGTGCGGGACGCGCCGAAGCCTCCCCCGACCCGGATCTCGCTGACCTACCCGTCGCTGCGGTCCGCGCGGGAGGTGTGGCTGCTGGCGGCGGGCGAGGGCAAGGCCGACGCCGTCCGGCTCGCGTTCGCGCCGGGCACGGCCCCGGAGAAGGCGCCGGTGGTGGGCGCCCGGGGCCGCGAGCGGACCCTCTTCCTGCTGGACCGCGCCGCCGCCGGGGACGGGCCGCGGGCCCGATAGCCGGGGCCGAAGCGGTTCCCGCGCCCCCGGACGGCCCGTGTGACGGGCGGGGGCGCGGGAATGACCGTGGTCATGCAGAAACTCTCGCTGGACGCGCAGGCCCGCAGGCTCCTCGAGCGGGCGTCCGCCGCCTCGTCCGGGCGGGCGGCCGAGACCGTCCACGGCGGGCACGAGCACGTGCTGCGGCAGACGCTGATCGCGTTCGCGGCCGGCACGGGCATGTCCGAGCACGAGAATCCCGGCGAGGCCACGGTGCTGGTGCGGTCCGGGCGCGTCCGGCTGACCAGCGGCGGCGACGCCTGGGACGGGATCGCCGGCGATCTGCTGATCGCTCCGCAGGCCCGGCACTCCCTCGAGGCGCTGGAGGACTCGGTCGTCCTGCTGACGGTCGCGAAGCTCGGCTGATCCTGCGCCGAGCCCGCCGGGGGCTACCAAAGTCGATCGTCCAGGCGACCTGCGGCCACTGCCGCCGGGGCGCCCGGCGGCTAGCTTGGTGCACGTGAATCTCCGCAGGTCCGTCCGCGAGTGGGTGCGCGACGTCGCCGTCACGACGTGCGCTCTGATGATCGGTCTCGTCGTCCTGGCGGGCTCCCGGGAGACGTACCCGGCGCCGCCGGGGCCCGTCGAGGACATCATGGAGGCGGTGCTCGGCGGCATCGGCCTGCTGGTGCTGATGCTGTTCCGCCGCCGGTGGCCGATCGGGGTGACGCTGTTCCTGACGGCCTGGGGCTTCACCAACTCCGTCTCGTGGGGCGCCACCGCGATGGCGGTGTTCACGGTCGCGATCCACCGGCCCTGGCGGTCCACCGCCGTCCTGTCCGTGATGAACTGCGCGTTCCTCGTGGTGGTATTCACCGTCGCGCCGCACGAGCTGAGCACGCGGGAACGCCTGGAATCGATCGTCGTGTTCGTCCTCGGCTACATGGTGCTGGTCGCCACGGGACTGCTGCTCCGGTCGCGGCGGCAGCTCGTCGAGTCGCTCCGGGAGCGGGCCCGGCAGGCCGAGGAGGGGCAGCGGCTCCGCGTCGAGGAGGCCCGCCACCTGGAGCGCGAGCGGATCGCCCGGGAGATGCACGACGTCCTCGCGCACCGCATCTCGCTGCTGGCCGTGCACGCGGGCGCGCTGGAGTTCCGCCCGGACACGCCGGAGGAGCAGCGCGAGGCCGTCGGGATCATCCGGCGCAGCGCGTACGAGGCGATGGAGGACCTGCGGGAGGTGATCGGGGTGCTGCGCGCCCCCGGCGCGGGCGAGGACCCGCAGCGCCCGCAGCCGACGCTCGCCGACGTCCCGGAGCTGGTGCGGGAGGCGCGGGCCGCCGGGGCCCGGATCGAACTGGACGACCGCGTGCCCGACCCCGCCGCCGTCCCCGACCGGGTCGGGCGGCACGCCTACCGGATCGTCCAGGAGGGGCTGACGAACGCCCGCAAGCACGCGCCGGACGCGGCCGTCCGCGTCGTCCTGGAGGCCGGGCCGGAACTGACGGTCCAGGTCGACAACGCGACGACGCCCGGCCGGGAACCGGCGCTGCCCGGCGCCGGGGCGGGCCTGGTGGGGCTGGCGGAACGGGTCGCGCTGCTCGGCGGGACGCTCGAGCACGGCGCCGCGGGCGGGCGGTTCCGGCTCCGCGCCCGCCTTCCGCTGTGAGGATGGAGGCGGCGTGCATGGCCGCCGGGTGACGGGGGCAAGGGAGGGGCATGCCATCAGACTCCTCCGCGCGGTCCGTCCTCAACGAGATAGAACGGACGGAGTGCCTGCGCCTCATCGCTCCCGGCGGGATCGGCCGGGTCGCGTTCGACGATGGGGAGGGTCCCACCGTCATCCCGGTCAACTACACCGTCGACGGGGAATCGATCGTCTTCCGGACGTCGGAGTCGGCGCGGATGAACCGAAGCCTGCTGTCGTCCGTGCCGGGCGGGGAGGTCCGCGTCGCCTTCGAGGTCGACCGGATCGACGAGGCCACGCAGCAGGGATGGAGCGTCCTGCTGCGCGGCGGCGCGCACCCGCTGTCGGAGGAGGAGCGCGAGAGCACCGCCCCGGTGGAGCCGTGGCCGGCGGGTCACCGCGGCGCCTGGTTCAGCCTGCACGCGACCGAGATCAGCGGCCGGCGCCTGCACCGTCGCTGAGTCCCCGCCCGGCCCCATAGGGTGACGGGATGGACTCCATCCGCGTGCTCATCGTGGACGACGACGCGCTCGTCCGGGCGGGGCTGTCGATGATGCTGGCGAACGCCGGCGACCTCGACGTGGTCGCGGACGTCGCCGACGGCGCCGAGGTGGTGCCCGCGGTGAACGAGCACCGCCCCGACGTGGTGCTGATGGACATCCGGATGCCGCGGCTGGACGGGCTGGCCGCGACGGAGCTGCTGCGGTCCCGCCGCGAGCCGCCGGAGATCATCATCCTGACGACGTTCGACACCGACGACCACATCGTGCGGGCGATGCGGGCGGGCGCGAGCGGGTTCCTGCTCAAGCACACCCCTCCCCCGGAGATCGTCCGCGCGATCCGGCAGGTCGCCGCCGGGGAGCCGATGATGTCCCCGACGGTGCTGCGGCGGCTCATGTCGTACGCGGCCGGGGCGGGCGTCGACCCGGCCCGCGACCGGGCCCGGGCGCTGCTCGGCCGGCTCAGCGACGGGGAGCGGGCGGTGGCGCTGCTGGTCGGCCGGGGCCGGACGAACGCCGAGATCGGCCGCGAGCTGTCGCTGAGCGTCGCGACGGTCAAGGCGTACGTCTCCCGGCTGCTGACCAAGCTCGAGCTGAACAACCGCGTGCAGATCGCCCTGCTCGTCCACGACGCCGACCTCGACGGGTAGCTCAGCCGCCCCCGCGCGGACTCAGCGGGACGTGCCGCAGCAGGAGCGCGGCCGCGAGCCCCGCGAGCAGCAGCGGCAGCGCGGACAGGAACACGCTCGAGAACGCGTGCGCGAACGCGTCGGCCACGCCGTCGCGGACGGGCGCGGGGAGCGCGTCGAGGACCTCGGGGCGGACGGCGTCCCGCAGCGGCGGCACGTCCCCGGGGACCCGCCCCGCCGCCTCCGCGGCGAACCGGTTCGTCACGATCGCGCCGAACACGGCCGTCCCGGCCGCCGTGCCGAGCATCCGCGTCGCGAACACCCCCGCGCCCGCCGCCCCGAGATCGCGGGGCGGCGCCGCGTTCTGCGCGATCAGCACCACGACCTGCTGCGACAGGCCGGCGCCGAAGCCCAGCACCGCCATGAACAGCCCGGCGGCGAGCATGCTCGTGCCCGCGTCCACGCTCGCCAGCAGCGCGACGCCCGCCGCGCTGACGGCCATGCTCGCGGCGGGCAGCCGGTGGTAGCGGCCGGTCCGCGCGATGTACCGCCCGGCGAGCAGTGAGGACGCGAGCAGGCCGAGCATCATCGGCAGCACGAGCAGCCCCGAGCGGGTGGCGTCCGCTCCCCCGACGACCTGGAAGAACATCGGCAGGTACGTCGCGAGCCCGAAGCCGGTGGCGCCGCCGACGGCCGCGACGGCACAGGCCACCGCGAACGAGCGGTCGCGGAACAGCCGCGGCGGGACGACCGGTTCGGCGGCCCGCCGTTCGGCGAGGAACCAGGCCGCGAACAGGACGGCCGCCCCGGCCCCGAGGGCCGGCACCGCCGGCGACGTCCACGCGTGGTGCGTCCCGGCCCGGCTCGTGAACAGGGTGAAGCAGGTGACGGCCGCGCCGAGCAGCACGATGCCGAGGTAGTCGACGCGCGGTTCGCGGTCCGGTTTCGGCAGCCGGAGGAACGCGACGATCACGATGGCCGCCGCGGCGCCCAGCGGCAGGTTCAGGTAGAACGCCCAGCGCCAGGACGCGTGGTCGGTGAGGAAGCCGCCGAGGAGCGGCCCCGCGACGGTCGCCACCGCGAAGTTGATCGCCGAGTAGCCCTGGTAGCGGGCCCTCTCCCGCGGCTCGAACAGGTCGCCGGTGAGCCCGAACATCGAGCCCGTCAGCAGACCCGCCCCGGCGCCCTGCACCGCCCGGAACGCGATCAGCCAGCCCATGGACGGCGCCGCGCCGCACGCCGCCGAACCGGCGAGGAACGCCAGCAGCCCGATCAGGCAGACGGGCTTGCGGCCGAACAGGTCGCCGAGCCGTCCCGACAGCGGCACCGTCACGCTCGTCGCGAGGATGTACGCGGTCGAGACCCACGCGAGCCGGTCGGCGCCGCCGAGGTCCCCGGCGATCGTGGGCAGCGCCGTCGCGAGCACCGTCGCGTCCAGCGAGGACATCAGGCCCGCGAGCATGAGCCCGCCGAACACCAGCACCCGGCGCCGCCGGGACATGCCCTCCCCCGGCGCCCGTTCGTCCGTCCTCACCGTCATGCGCGCACTCCTTCATTTATGTGCTTAAGTCAGCTAGATGCTAAACGCATATAGATGAGCGACGCAACGGCGGCGTTACACTGGCCTGCCATGGATCAGGAGGCCCTCAACGACGTCGAGCGGGGCATGGTGCGGCTGCGCCGCGGGATGTCCCGGCAGCGGCTCGGCAAGGCGGCGATCCGGGAGCACAACCTCCCCGTGGACGTGCAGGTCCTGCACGTGGTCGACATCGTCGACGAGGGCCCGGAGCGGCCCGGCCAGGAGGTCAGCGTCGGGCTCGTCGCCGCCCGCCTCGGGGTGGACGCCTCGCGCGGCAGCCGCATCGTCGCCGAGGCCGTCAAGTCCGGCTACGTCCGCCGGGTCGCCTCCCAGGAGGACGGGCGCCGCATCCACCTCGAGCTCACCGACGCGGGCCGCGCGGTCGTCGAGGCGACCCGCCGCACCCGCCGGGAGCACTTCGCGAAGGCGATGCGGAACTGGACCGACGCCGAACGCGCCGAGTTCGCCCGCCTGCTGTCCCGTTTCGTCGAGGGCTACGGCGACTGACCCGAGCGCCCGGCCGGGCTAGCCCGCGACGGAGGCCGGGTCGGGGCGCGTCATCTCGTCCACCAGCGTCGTGGAGTGCTCGGCGGCGCGGAACGCCGGATGGTCGAGGATCTCGCCGACGAACCGTTTCGTCGTCCGCACCCCGTCACCGGCGATGACGAACTCGTCCAGCGCGCGCCGCAGTCGCCGGATCGCGCCCGGCCGGTCGGGGGCCCACGCGATCAGCTTGGCGATCAGCGAGTCGTAGTGGGGCGGCACGGTGTGGCCCGGGTGGGCGTGCGTATCGACCCGCACGAAGGGACCGCCGGGCGGCACGAACTCCGCCAGGGTGCCCGGGGCGGGCAGGAAGCCGCGCTCCGGGTCCTCGGCGTTGATCCGGCACTCGATCGCCACCCCCCGCGGGCGGACGTCCTCGGGCCGCAGCGCCAGCCGCTCGCCCGCCGCCACCCTCAGCTGCTCGGCGACCAGATCGACGCCGGTGACCATCTCCGTCACCGGGTGCTCCACCTGGATCCGGCAGTTGACCTCCATGAAATGGTGGCGGCCGTCGGGATCGAGCAGGAACTCGAAGGTCCCCGCCCCGCGGTAGCCCACCGCGCGGGCACCGCGGACCGCGTCGCGCCCGATGCGCTCGGCCAGCTCCGCCGGGACGCCCGGTGCCGGCGCCTCCTCCACCAGCTTCTGGTGGCGGCGCTGCGCGCTGCAGTCGCGCAGCCCCAGATGCAGCGCCGTGCCGTGCTCGTCGCACAGCACCTGGACCTCGACGTGCCGGGCCGTCTCCAGGTACTTCTCCACGTAGACGCGGTCGTCACCGAACAGGGCCTGCGCGGTCGCCCGGGTCCTGCGGAGGGCGCCGTCGAAGTCCGCGCGGTCCCGCACCACCTCCATGCCGCGCCCGCCGCCGCCCGCCGAGGACTTGAGGATCACCGGATAGCCGATCTCGTCGGCCAGCGCGGCGGCCCGCCCGGCGGGCAGCGGGTCGAGCCCGCCGGGCAGCAGCGGCAACCCGGCGTCGGCCATCGCCCGCCGCGCGGATATCTTGCCGCCCAGCCGCGCCATCACCGCGGCGGGCGGCCCGATCAGCGGGGTTCCGGCGGCCCGGCAGGCGTCGGCGAAGTCGGGATCCTCGGACAGGAACCCGTAGCCGGGGTGGATCGCCTCGGCGCCGGTGCGGCGGGCGGCCTCCAGGATCGCCAGGCCGTTCAGGTAGCTTCCCTTCGCGCCCGGCGGCCCTATCTGGACCGCCTCGTCGGCCATCCGGACGACGGCCGAGTCGCGGTCGGCCGTCGAGTGGACCGCCACGACGCGGACGCCCAGCTCGCGGCAGGTCCGCGCCACCCGCAGCGCGATCTCGCCCCGGTTGGCGATGAGTATGGTGCCGAACACCCGTTCCTCCGCTCAGTCCCCCGGCGGGAGCAGCTCGATCAGCCGCTCGCCGTACTCGACCGTCTCGCCGTCCCGCTTGAGGATCGTCCCCACCCGGCCCCGCCGCCCGGCCTCGACCGGGAGCATGAGCTTCATGGCCTCGACGATCGCCACCTGCCGTCCGGGCTCGACCGCGTCGCCCTCCTCGACGAACGGCCGCGCGCCGGGCTCCGGGGCCCGGTAGAACACGCCGACGCTCGGGGCGCAGACCCATTCCGACGCCGTTCCGGTGCCGGCGCCCGGGTCCGCCGCGGAGTCCGCGTCCGCCTCCGGTGCCGGGTCCGCCGCCGGGTCGGATCCGGGGCCGTCCCCGGCCGGCCAGACCACCTCGACCTCGGCCGCGCCGACCCGTACCGAGATCCGTTCGGGGCGGTGCGGGAGCGCCGTGAGCAGGTCGCGGACCGCGGTGACGATCTCCTCCACCCGGCCGTGCCCGCCGCCCGCCGCGAGGTCGGGCTCTTCCAGCATCGTCATCGGATCGCCTCCTCGGGAACCGTCGTCTCCGCCGCGCCGAACCGGCGGAACCGGTCCCGCCGGTCCGCCACCAGCGCGTCCCCGGACAGCGGCGCCAGTTCGTCCAGCGTCTCGGCCAGCGCCGCGCGCAACCGCTCGGCGGCCGCGGCGGGATCCGCGCCCGCGCCGCCCGGGGGTTCGGGCACGACGCCGTCGAGGACCCCGTGCCGCAGCAGGCTCGCCGGGGTGAGGCCGAGCGCCCGCGCCGCGGCCGGAGCGGCGGCCGGGTCCTGCCACAGGATCGCCGCGCAGCCCTCCGGGCTGATCACCGAGTAGGTGGCGCCGGCCAGCCCGAGCACCCGGTTGGCGGTGGCCAGCGCCAGCGCGCCGCCGCTGCCGCCCTCGCCGGTGAGCACCGCGACCACCGGCACCGGCAGCGTGGTCATGTGCCGGATCGTCTCGGCGATCACGGCCGCCTGGCCCTGCTCCTCGGCCGCCGCGCCGGGGTAGGCGCCGGGGGTGTCCACCAGCGTGACCACCGGCAGCCCCAGCTTGGCGGCCAGCCCGGTCACGCGCCGGGCCTTCCGGTAGCCGGCGGGCGTGGCCATGCCGAAGTTGCGCCGGGCCAGCTCGTCCGGCCGGTGCCCCTTCTGCGTGCCGACGACGACGACCGGACGGCCGTCCAGCCGCGCCGTCCCGGCCACGATCGCGGGGCAGTCGCCGCCGGTGCGGTCGCCGTGCAGTTCCCGGAAGCCGGTGAAGACGCTCGCGAAGTAGTCCAGCGCGGTCGGCCGGTCGAGGGACCGTGCCCGCCGCACCAGGTCCCACGGGTCCTGCTCGGCGAGCCGCGCGGCGTCGCGGACCACCGGGCCGCCGTCCCGCCGCACGCCCGGTGACCGGCCCGCCGCCTGGATGCGCCGCACGGGCGCGGACGTCCGCCGCCCCGGGACCGGCCGGGCGCCCAGCGCGAGCAGCCCGGCCAGCACGGCGCGCTGCTCCGGCCGCCGGGCGATGATGTCGACGAAGCCGCGTTCGAAGAGGAACTCCGCCGTCTGGAACGACTCCGGCAGCCGCTGCCGGATGGTCTGCTCGATCACCCGCCGTCCGGCGAACCCCATCCGCGCGCCCGGCTCGGCGATGATCACGTCGGCGAGGCTCGCGAACGAGGCGGCGACCCCGCCGAAGGTCGGGTCGGTGACCAGGCAGACGCTGAGCACCCCGGCCTCGTCCAGCCGGGCCATCGCCGCGCCGGTCTTGGCCATCTGCATCAGCGAGTACGCGCCCTCCTGCATGCGGGCCCCGCCGGACGCCGTCACCAGCAGCAGCGGGACCCGCTCGGCCAGCGCCGCCTCGGCGGCCCGGGTGATCAGCTCGCCGACCGCGCAGCCGAGGCTGCCGCCCAGGAAGGCGAAGTCCATCACCGCCGCGACCACCGGGTGCCCCTCGATCGTCCCGCGCACGCAGCGCACCGCGTCGTCCGTCCCCGTACGCGCGCGGGCGTCGGCGAGGCGGTCGGGATAGGGCCTCCGGTCGACGAAGCCCAGGACGTCCCGGCTCCGCACGCCCTCCCCGATCGGGACCGCGCCGTCCGGGTCGAGCAGCGCCTCGATCCGGGCGCGCGCGCCCAGCGGGCCGTGCGCCCCGCAGTCCGCGCACACCCGCAGGTCGCGTTCCCACCTCTTGCCATAGACGGCGGCCCCGCAGGACGGGCACAGCACCCAGTCCGGGGTTTCCGTGGTGTTCTCGATCGCCGAGGTCATCGCGTCCACCCGTCCGCACCTCACCGCAGGCGTACCTGGAAGGAGGAGAAGTCCCTGAGCGGCAGCGAGCGCCGGCGGACGGGCTCGCCCGCGAGTTCCATGGCCGGCGCGTGCTCGGCGACGGCCATCAGCACCGCGGCGATCTCCAGGCGCGCGAGGTTGCGGCCGAGGCAGTGGTGGATGCCGGCGCCGAAGGCCAGCGACTTCGGCGACTCCCGGTACGGGTCGAACCGGTCGGGGTCGGGATTGGCCTCCGGGTCCCGGTTGGCCGCGCCGAACAGGACCCGGACCTGCGACCCCGCGGGCACCTCGTGGTCGCCGAACCGGACGTCCCGGGCGGCCATTCGGAAACCGGCCGACATCGGTCCGGACGGGTCCCAGCGCAGCACCTCGTCGGCGAAGCGCACGGCGCCCTCGCGGGTCGCCAGATCGGCCCGGTACTGCGGGTGGCGCAGCAGCGCGAGGACGCTCATGTCGATCGACGTCGCCGTCGTCTCGTACCCCGCGGTCAGCAGGGCGACGAGCATCGCCCGCAGCTCGTCGTCGCTGAGCCCGCCGTCCTCCTCCCGGCCGAGCGCGGCCAGTGCGGAGACGAGATCGTCGCGCGGGTCGGCGCGGCGGCGTTCCACCAGCTCCCACAGGTGGGCGGTGAGCCGCGCGAACGCCTCGTCCGCCTCCTTGATCGTCGCCGCGTCGGCCGTGGGGTCGATGATGTTCATGATGGGCGGGATCAGCTCGGCCAGCAGCCGGTCGTCGTCGAGGGGCAGGCCGAGCAGCTGGGCCAGCACCCGCAGCGGAACCGGGACCGACAGTTCCTCGTGCAGATCGACGGGCCGGCCGGCCGAACGGCCGGCGACCGCCCCGACGTGGTCGGCGGCGATGCGCACGACGTCGTCGGTCAGCCGCTCGACCCGGCGTGCGGTGAAGGCCTTGGACACCACCTGCCGCAGCCGGGTGTGCTTGGGCGGATTCGAGTTCACGAGCGATCGCACCAGCATGAGGAACGGGTCGACCCTGTTGGCCTCCGGCATCATCCCGATCAGCGTCTCCTCGTCCGGCGCCGGGAAGAGCTCGGGATTCCTCAACAGGTATTCGCAGTCGGCGAACCGCGTCAGCACGTAGGCGCCGAGCCGGTCACTGAAATGGACGGGCTCGTGCACGCGCAACCACGCGTAAAGCGGGTACGGATCCTCGAGTCCGGGAGCCAGCAGACGGCCCATGACCGTGCGCGCGTCCGGGTACTCCACGCGCGTTTCAACATGGGAGCTCACGACTTCACCCCTTGCCGGTTCATTCTTCCATGCGACCTTCTCCGCACCGTAGGAGCGCTCCCTACAAGAACGCTCAAGCCCTATTTGTGCTCCAGGACGGAAGCCCTCTGACCGGCCCCGCGGCCTTGCCCGGGAACCTCGGGGACAAGGACCGCCCAAGCGGAGTTCAAGCGGCCCTCAACGCCCACCGGCCAAGCTCGGCACCATGCCCCCTCGCGCTCTTCGGAGCCGCGGACACCGCTCACATTCCTGAAGTGCGGAGCTGACCATGCGTTTCGGCGTCAATTTCTTTCCCACGATCGGACCGGCGGACCGGCCCGCCGCCCAGTACTACGACGAGTGCCTCCGCCTGACCGAAATGGCCGACGAACTCGGATACCACCACGTCAAGACCGTCGAGCACTACTTCTTCCCCTACGGCGGTTACTCGCCGGACCCGGTCACCTTCCTCGCCGCGGCCGCGGCGCGCACGAGCCGGCTCCGGCTCGTCACCGGGGCCGCCATCCCGGCGTTCACCCATCCGGTGAAGCTGGCGGCCAAGCTGGCCATGCTCGACAACATCTCGCACGGGCGGCTCGACGCCGGCTTCGGCCGCGCCTTCCTGCCCGACGAGTTCGAGGCGTTCCAGATCCCCATGGACGAGAGCCGCGACCGCTTCGCGGACGGCGTCGAGGCGATCCGGCGCCTGTGGAGCGAGGAGGACACGGTGTGGGAGGGCCGCCACCACCGGTTCGGTCCGGTCACGCTGCTCCCCCGCCCGTTCCAGCGGCCGCACCCGCCGATCCTGGTGGCCGCCGCGTTCACCCCCGCCTCGTGCGAGCAGGCCGGACGCGACGGGCACGGGCTCCTGCTCGTCCCGTCCATCTCCTCCACGGAACACGTGCAGGAGATGCTGCGCCTCTACCGCGCGGCGCGGGCCGAGGCCGGGCACGATCCGCGTGGCGAGGTCCAGATGAGCTACATCGCCTCCGTCTCCGAGGACGGCGCGCGGGCCCGCGAGGCCGGCCGGCGGAACGCCGAGCACTATTCGGCGAGCCTCGCCGAGGCCGTCTCCTCCTGGGGCCGGACGCGCAGCGACGCCTACGCCGGGTACGAGAAGCTCGCAGACCGGGTCAAGAAGAGCGACTACGGGCGCCAGCTGGCGGAGAACAAGGTCCTCGCCGGCGACCCCGACGAGGTGGCGGCCCAGCTCGCCGTCATCCGCGACTGGTACGGCGACGTCACCGTGAGCCTCCAGGTGAACTCCGGCACCGCGACGTTCCAGGAGGCCGAGCGCGGGCTGCGCCTGTTCGCCGAGCACGTGCTGCCCCGCTTCGCGACCGCCGGCGAGCCCGTCGGCCGATGACCGTCCGGGGACGGGCAGCCCGGGCCCGCCCCCGGCGGCGAACGTACCGGCTGTGCGGTGACCCGCACAGCCGGTCGCGCTCACGTGACGCTGAGCCCGCCGTCGACCACGAGCACGGTTCCGGTGGCGAAGGCCGCCTCGGGCTGGACGAGCCGGGACACCCACCAGGCGATCTCGGCGGTCCGGCCGACGCGCCGCAACGGCGTCCGCTGCGCTATCGCGTCCAGGAACCGGCCGTACTCCTCGGCGTCGGCGCCCATCGGCCCGCCGGGACCGCGGTCGATCACGCCGGGCGCGACCGCGAGGACCCGGATGCCCATCGGCGCCAGCTCGACGGCCCACGTCCTGGTGAGAAAGTCGATCCCCGCCTTGGTCGCGCCGAACGCGGAGAAGCCGGGCCAGCCGCGCCGGCCCAGCGACCCGGCCGACGAGAGGTTGACGACGACGCCCCGGGAGGCGGCGAGGGCCTCGACGGCGCGCCCGGTGAGCAGCATCGGCGCGCGGAGGTTGACGGCGAGCTGGCGGTCGATCGAGCCGGCGTCGAGATCGCTCAGTGCGCTCGGCTCGGCGATGCCCGCGTTGTTGACGAGGACGTCGAGCCGGCCGAAACCCTCCAGCGCGGCGGAAACGACGGCCGACGGGCCGTCCTCGTGGGTGACGTCGATGACGAGCGGATGGATCGAGTCGTCTCCGGCCTTGGTCTCCTCCAGCGTCTCCTCGGTCCTGCCGACGATGAGCACCTCGTGGCCCTGGGCGGCGAGTTCCCTGGCGACGGCGCGCCCGATGCCGGTGCCGCCGCCGGTCACGATCGCGACGGGCCTGCCTTTGTCGTCCGAGTCAGTGTTGACCATGTGCCCAAGCCAATACATCGGCGCTTGAGCAACGTTTGACATCGGCTTCAGGGCCACGTCCCCGGCCCGTGCGCAGCGCAGGGCCCGCGGGCCGGAGCCGCCGGGGGCGCGTCACCCTTCGCCGAGCGGCTCGGGAAGCGGCTCGGCGTGGACGATGTGCATCGCGCTGACGGCGCGGGTGAGCACCACGTACAACCGGTGCAGACCGCGGGGTTCGGCGCGGACGATGCGTGCGGGCTCGGCCACGACGACCGTCTCGAACTCCAGCCCCTTCACCAGGGACGCGGGGACGCAGACCAGCCGCTCCGCCTCCATCGCGTCCTCGTCGCCGCCCAGCACGGCGGAGGGCAGCCCGGCGTCGGCGAGCGCGGCGTGCAGGCCGGGGACGTCGGCGTCGGCGGCGACGAGCCCCACCGACCCCTCCCGCACGAGCGCCTTCTCGCAGGCGGCCACCGTCGACGCCACGAGCTGGGCGGGGGCGGTCTCGGTCACCTGCAGCGCGTCGACGGACTGCCGGACCGACGCGGGCGTGCGCAGCCCCGGGGCGATCCGTGGGAGCAGGCGGGCCGCGTAGTCGATGATCTGCGCGGGCACCCGGTACCCGCGGTCCAGCTCGACGATCTCGCCGTCGGGCTTGCCGAGGTGGGCGAGGAGGGTCGCCCAGTCGCCGGGCGCCGCCGGGCCGGTGGCCTGGGCGAGGTCGCCCAGGACCGTGCAGGATCCGGCGGCACGGCGCGCGATGGCGCGGCACTGCATCGGGCTGAGGTCCTGCGCCTCGTCGATCACCACGTGGGCGAGGCCGCTCTGCCGCTCCAGCAGGTCGGCCGCCTCGTTGATGAGCGCGAGGTCGGCCAGCGACCAGCGGGCCGACTTGACGCTGCGCGGCCTGCCGGGCAGCAGCACGGCCTCCTGCTCCGCGGGGTCGAGCAGGCCGCCTGCGGCGCGGGCGAGCCGCGCGGGGTCGGTGAGCAGCCCGAGAACGAGCTTCGCCGCGTCGGCCTTCGGCCACATCGCGGCGACGGCCGCCTTGACCGCCGGGCACCGCCGCACCGTGCCGCGCGTCCGCCCGTCGCTGATCTTGCCCGACCGCTCCATCAGGCGGATGACGGCGGTCACGATCCGCTGCGTCAGCAGCTCGCGGCCGGCGCCGTAGGAGACGTCGCTCTCCCTGCACTCCCGGAGGATCTCGGCGAGGTCGTCCCGGTCCAGGCGCCAGCGGCGGCCGCCCACCTCGGCGACCAGGTCCTCGGCCGGCGGCCGGACGCCGGACCACAGGTCCCGCCGGATCACCTCGGCCATGCGGGCGTCGCCCTTGATCCGGGCGGCCGTCGGGTCGTCCTCGCGGCGCGCCCCGGTGCCGCCGGGATCGAGGAGCTCCTCCACGGTCGTCTGCGTGACGCCGACCTCGCCCAGCGCCGGGAGGACGTTGCGGATGTACGCGAGGAACGACCGGTTCGGCCCGATGATCACCGTGCCGCCCCGCTTCAGCCGTTCGCGGTCCGTGTAGAGCAGGTAGGCGAGCCGGTGCAGGCCGACCGCCGTCTTCCCGGTGCCGGGCGCGCCCTGGACGCACACGGTCCGGTCGAGCGGGGCGCGCACGATGTCGTCCTGCTCGGGCTGGATGGTGGTCACGATGTCGCGCATCGGACCGGAGCGGGGCCGCTCCAGCTCGGCGGTCAGCAGGGCGCTCGCCCCCGGGGCGCCCGCGTCCCGCGCCCCCTGGATGATCTCGTCCTCGTACGCCGTCAGCTCGCCGTTCCGGTCGAACCCGTAGCGGCGGCGCTTGCGCACGCGCATGGGGTTCTTCGGGCCGGCCTGGTAGAAGGCCGTCCCCATGGGAGCGCGCCAGTCCACCACCAGCGGGGTGCCGCCGGCGTCGCGGACGCCGCGGCGCCCGATGTACATCAGCGTGTCCCGGGCGCCGCCGTCCCCGCGCTCGCCTTCGCCGCGCCCGTCCCTCCCGGGCCGCACCCCCTCGAGGCCGTACTCCTCGAGCTCGCCGGGCGGATAGTCCAGCCGCCCGAAGAACAGGGGGACGTCGGGCAGGTCGAGGAGCTGCTCGGCGCGTTCGGCCCGCGCCTCCCGGATGATCGCGTTGTTGTACTTGTCGACGAAGGCGTCGCCCTGGGTGGTCTCGGTGGTGAGGACGTCCTCGCGCATGGCCCGCAGAGCCTCGCGGCACGTCCGCAGATAGGCGCGCTCGGCGAGGACCTCGGGGTCGGCGGAGTCCGCGGCCGGGTCGTGCGTCATCCAGATCAC
Organism: Actinomadura sediminis; assembly: GCF_042675525.1. Taxonomy (NCBI): domain Bacteria; kingdom Bacillati; phylum Actinomycetota; class Actinomycetes; order Streptosporangiales; family Thermomonosporaceae; genus Actinomadura; species Actinomadura sediminis. The sequence continues at coordinate 42,638 of NZ_JBHTJA010000011.1, read as the reverse complement.
CTCGCATGCGTGGGACGCCGGTGGGAAAAAATCTGACTCGGTTAATATTATTACCGAGGCAGCATCTTACCTCGGATGCGGCACTCGGCAGATTGAGCGCAGGCCGTGCCCGTGCGCCGATTCGGGGGGCGCGGGACGCGGCCGGCGAAAAGATCGTCAGTAAGGTATGGGCAGGTACCTGCCAGTATGTTTCGAGAGGAGGAGGGGGAACGGTCCCGCGTCGGCACCGCGCCCCTGCCGCCGATGGCCGAGCCGGGGCTCAGGGAGCGCAAGAAGCGGCGCACGCGCGAAGCGATCTTGAAGGCCGCGTTCGCGATGTTCGCGGAGTCGGGCTTCGACCGGGTGCCCGTGGCCGACATCGCCGCCGCCGCCGAGGTGTCCAAGCCGACCCTCTTCGCGTACTTCCCCACCAAGGAGGACCTCGTCCTCCACCGGTTCGCCGAGCAGGAGGGCGAACCCGCCGACATCGTGCGGGACCGCGCGCCGGGAGTGTCGCCGATCGCCGCGCTCCGCCGGCGCTTCCTGGACGGGCTCGACCGGCGCGACATCCTCACCGGCCTCAACGACACGCCCGAGGCCCTCGTCTTCCACAACCTCCTGTACTCGACGCCGTCGCTGCTCGCCCGCCTGTCCGGCTACATGCTGCGGGCCGAGGCCGCGCTGGCCGATGCGCTCGCCGAGACCGGCGCCGCGGGCGAGGACATCGCGGTGCGCGTCGCCGCGGCCCACGTCTTCGGTACCCAGCGGGTCCTGGCGGACCGCAACGCCCGCGACATGCGCGCCGGGCTCCGGGCCGACGACGTCCTCCCGGAGGCGATCGCGCGCGCCGAGACCGCGTTCGACATGCTGGAACACGGTCTCGCGGACAGGTTCGGCTCCTGACGCCGGTCGCGGCCGCCGCGACCCCGGCCGCGTCCCCCAGAGGACGACGGCATGCACGGGAACGACGGCATGCACGGGAACGACGGCACGCAAGGGAACGACGGCACGCATGGGAACGACGGCGACGGCCCGGGGGGCCGCCGGGAGCCCGCGGTCGGAACCTCGGTCCTCCCGGCGCCGGGCCGTCTCGCCGCCGGCGTCCGTCCTGAAGGCGAAGTCAGGTGGCTCCGCTGTCCCTCATCGCGAGCCACTCGGGATGGTCGCGAGCCCATTCGATCGTCTTCGCCACCCCTTCGGGGAGACTCGTCGAGCACTCCCAGCCCAGGAGCTCCCGTGCCCGCGTCGTGTCCGGGACGCGGCGCGGCAGGTCCTCGTAGGCGGCCCCGAGCCGCTCGCCGGTGTCGACCGCCGTGGAGCCGCCCCCGAACCCCGTCATCCGCGCGACGAGGGCGACGGCCTCCGCGACCGTCGTCTCCTCCGTGCCGCCCAGGTTGAACGAGCCCCCGCCCGGCTGCGCGGCGGCCCGCAGGGTCCCCTCCACCGCGTCGTCGACGTAGGTGAAGCAGCGGGTCTGCCCTCCCCCGTCGTAGAGCGCGGGGGGCGTCCCGTTCAGCGCGCGGTGCACGGACCGGCTGATCACGTACGCGGGACGCTGCCGCGGCCCGTACACGTTGAAGTAGCGGACGATCGTGGCGTCGAGCCCGTGCTGGCGGATGAACGCGTAGGTCAGATGCTCGGCCAGGCTCTTGCTGGTGGAGTACGTCCAGCGGTCCGCGGAGGTCGCGCCGACGACCCGGTCGCCGTCCTCCGGCCACGGCACCGCCGGATTCTTGCCGAAGACCTCGCTCGTACTGGCCATCAGCACCCGTGCCCCCGCCTTCACCGCCGCTTCCAGCACGTTGCGGGTGCCGCCGAAGTTGACGTCGATGACGTCGAGCGGCCGGCTCAGGTAGCGGTCGACGCCCACCACCGACGCCAGGTGGAACACCGTGTCGATCCCCGGGTTGATCGCCTCGGCGACGGCCTCGGGATCGCGCACGTCGGCCTGGACGTACGCGGCGTGCCCGCGGATCGCGGCCGGCACCGCGGCCGGCGGGGCGCCGTCGACGATCACCACCTCGTCGCCGCGCCGGACGAGCGCCTCGGCGAGGTGCGAGCCGACGAACCCGCACCCGCCGGTCACCGCTACGCGGGACATGCCGGACGACCGATCGCGCGGTAGCGGAAGCCCTGCTCGCAGAGGGCGGAGATCTTCTCCTTCGGGAGGTAGGCGCGCCCGTCCACCAGGAGGCAGGACGGAGCGACCGGCATGGCGCCGAAGTCGACGCCGCGGAACTCCCGGTGGAACGCGAGGATCGCCACGCAGTCGGCGTCCCGGACCGCTTCGCGCAGGCTCTCGACCGGGCACAGGCCGAACATGTGCTCCGCCGCCGCGGGGTCGACCAGCGGATCGTGCAGGCGCACGTCCGCCCCGGCCTTGGCGAGCGTCTCCACGACCTCGCGGGCCGGGGTCTCCCGCAGGTCGCCCGTATCGTTCTTGAACGCCAGGCCGAGCACCGCGATCCGGGCGGCGGACGGGTCCTTGCCCGCGGCGACGAGCTCGCCGACGATCATCTGCGCGGTGTGTCCCGGCATGGCGGCGTTGACGGCGCGTCCCGCCGCCGCGGTGGTGATGTCCAGGCCGCGCCGCGCCGCCTCCGCGTGCACCATCCACGGATCCTTGGTCAGGCAGGAGCCGCCGACGCCGACGCTCGGCAGCAGGATGTTCACGCGGCCGGTCCCCTTGGGGATCGTGTTCGCGGCCGCGATGACGTCGAGGACGTCCACCCCGAAGAGCGAGCAGAACCTCGCGAGCTCGTTCGCGAGCGCGATGTTGAGGTCGATCCACCAGTTGTCCGCCAGCTTCACGATCTCGGCCGCCTCCAGCGAGTCCATCATGATCGTCTCCACGCCGAACGTCCGCCGCCAGAAGGCCGCGGCGTCCCGCGCGCTGCCGGCGTCCGCGCCGCCCACGACCACGGGGATCGTGCGCAGCTCGTGCAGCGCGGTCCCCTCGGCGAGCCGCTCGGGGACGAACGCGAGCCGGAGGTCCGCGCCGACGCGCAGGCCCGGCCGCTCCAGCAGGGGCAGCACGACGTCGCGCGTCGTGCCCGGCGGCACCGTGCTCTTGACCACCAGCAACTGCCCGGGGCGGAGATGGCCGGCGAGCGCCGAGCAGGCGGCCCGCAGCTGCCCGTCGGCCAGGGAGCCGTCGTCGCGCACCGGGGTGCCCACGGTGACGAGGACGACGTCCGCGCCCGCCGCCTCGGCGTGGTCGGTCGTGGCGCGCAGCCGCCCGGCGGCGACCGTCCTCCCGATCAGGTCCGCCAGCCGGTCCTCTTTGAACCGGCAACGGCCCTCGTTCAGTTCCTCGACGAGGCCGGCGTCGACGTCCACACCGGTGACCCGCAGGCCGAGCTCGGCCAGCGAGGCGGCGAGACAGGATCCCACGTATCCCAGCCCCACGACGGCGACCGCCGAGACGTCGGAGCCGGCTCGAGTGTTCTCGTCATCGGCCGACACGGTCATTCCGCCTCCGATGGCGAGGACGCGTCCAGGTCATCGCGGCTCACCGCGCGGCGGGCCACGTACCAGCGCCGCCCGTCCGAGACCAGCTGGTCGCGCATGACGGTGGACGTCGTGATCCGGGACTCGCCCGCGGCCGAGTCGACGATCAGCACGTACGCCGTCACCTGGGCGCCGCCCTCGACCAGGGCCACGAGGTTGAGGTTGGTCAGCACGTGCCGCCGGACGGTGCCGGCCTCCGCCAGCCGCGCGACGGTGGCCTCCGTGCCCGCCAGCAGGGCGGACCGGCCCTTCACCTCCGGCGCGCCGCCCGGCGGGACGAAGACTCCGTCGTCGACGAAGGTGTTCACCCAGCTCCCGGCGTCCCCTTCGTCCAGGAGCGCCATCTGTTCGGCGTAGAACTGCTCGATCTGGGACCGGACGACGTAGCGCCGCGCGATCTTCTCCATGGTCGACGTGTCCGACATCGGCTCACCTCTGTCCTTTCCGCGCGGTCGTCCCTACGCGTGGCACCGGGGCAACCGGCCGCCGTTGAAATCGATCATTTCCCGGAAGGAGTCGAGCACCGGCAGTTCCGCCGCGTACGGCAGCTCCGGTCTCGTGAGTTCGAGATAGGCGCGGTGGAGGTTGCCGACGATCCGCTCCGGATCCAGGAGCTTCGCGAACCTCCCCAGGTCGGCGCGGGACGCGGCCTCCAGAGGCGTCCGGCCCCGCGCGACGCCGTCCCGCGCGACGTCCAGCAGCCATCGCAGGTACTCCTCGTTGTCGTCGATCACCTCCGGGCCCGCGATGTCGCCGTGTCCGCACACGACCACCCGCGGGCCGAGGCCGCGGAGCCGGGCCAGTGCGCGCAGCGAGCCGTGCACCGAGCCCATCAGGACGAACGGCGTCACCCCGTGCATCACGACGTCGCCGGCGAACAGGACGCGCTCGTCCGGCAGCCACGCCACGACGTCGTTGGTGGTGTGCGCCGGCCCCGCGTACAGCAGCTCCGCCGCCCCGTTCTCGAGCCGGATCTCGAGCCGGTCGGGGAACGTGAGCGCCGGGGGGACCAGGGAGATCTCGCCCCAGTCGACGTCCGGCCAGAGCCGCCGCAGGCCCAGGCCGGCCTTCTCGATCTCCCCGGGGGCCGCGTCGTGGGCGATGACGGTCGCGGGCGGCGCGAACACGCAGTTCCCGAAGATGTGGTCTCCGTGGTGGTGCGTGTTCACGACGAACCGGACCGGCCCGCGGCCGAGGCCCGCCACCTCGTCGCGGAACGCGCGCGCCCGGCGCAGCGTCGCGGCGGTGTCGATCGCGACGAGACCGTCCCGGCCGCCGAGGACGCCGGCGTTGTTCACGCACCAGCCGCCCGGCGGCTGCACGTAGGCGTACGCGCCGTCGGCCACCTCAGTGAGCCGCCCGCGACCGGTCACGCCGGCGCGCCCGTCTTCGCCACCGCGATGCTGGAGGGCGCGGACAGGGCCACCGTCTCGGTGAGGCGCAGCCCCGCCCCGTCGAGGAGGTCGCGCAGTTCCCGCTCGGTGCGGTCCCGGCCGCGGGTGAGGGCCAGCATCGTGATGTCCATGAACTTGCCCGGATGCGGGACGTCACCCTCCGGCAGGACCGGGTCGATGATCACCAGCCGGGCGTCGGCGGACATCACGTCCCTGATGTTGCGCAGCACGATGAGCGCCTCGTCGTCGTCGAGCTGGTGGAGCACGTGGGACATCACGTACCCGTCGCCGCCCGCCGGCACGGAGTCGAAGTAGCTGCCGCCGACGAGCTCGATCCGGGACCGGTGGCCGGTGCCCTTCAGGAACTCCTCGGCGCCGGCCACCACGTGCGGCTGGTCGAACAAGACCGCGCTCATATCGGGGTGGCGGTCTAGGATCATCGCGATGAGATGGCCGTGCGCGCCGCCGATGTCGACGAGGCGCTCGATGCCGCCGAAGTCGTAGGCGGCGACGGCGGCCCGCTGGACCTGCCGCGCCCCGTTCCCCATCGCCCTGCTGAAGAGTTCGCTCATCTCCGGCCGGGCGGCCAGGTACTCGAAGAGCGTCGTGCCGTTGACGTGCTCGAAGGCAGGCTCGCCGGTCCTGATGGTGTGCTCGATCGCTCCGTAGGCGTCCCGCATGAACGGCTTGCCCTGCAGCCGGAAGACGTCCCGCATCGAGCGTTCGGCGTCCGAGCGGAGCGTCTCGGCCAGGGCCGTGAGGCCGAACGTGCGCGGGGAGACCTCGGTGAACACGCCCTTGCTGGCGAGCGCCCGCAGGACCCGGTAGAGCGCCTGGTCCTGCGTCTTCGTCCTGGCGGCCAGTTCCTCGACGCTCAGCGGGCCGTCCGCGAGCTGGTCGGCGACGCCCAGCTCGGCGACCGCGCTCAGCATGTGCCCGATCCTCAGGCCGCTGTGGAACTCCGTCATCGCCGCGATCACCGACGCCCCGTCCGTGGGCTGGGCGCCCGCGGACCGGGCATTCGTGGCCCGGGAGTCCGCGGGCCGGTCGACGCGCTTCGACATGTGCATTCCTCTTTCCGATTCGATGGTCCGCCCGCCACGGGCGGGGGGCCGGAGCGCGCCGGGCTCAGGCGCCGTACTCCTGGATGACCTCGCAGAGCAACGATTCCGACGACGCTCGCGCGCGGAGCGCCCGCGCATGCGGCTCGAAGCGGGGATCGGCGACCGCGGCGCGGAGCGCCTCCTCGCCGTCCCATTCCGCGATGTTGAGGTATCGGACGCCCTCGCCGTTCACCCTGACGAGCCGGTGCCGCCGGTACCCCTCCTTCTGCATCATGAATGCCGACGTGTCGGCGAAGCACTTCTCGAAGTCGCCGGGATCGGCGTGGACCTGGAACACGTTGACGAAGAGCAGCACTGCCGCCTCAGCCCCCGTCCTCTCCCTCGACGAAATCCTTCAGCAGGCGCAGCGTCGCCCGGCTGTTCGTGCTCAGCGCCCGGGTCACGAACTCCCGGGCGGCGCCGACGGAACGGGCGTGCTCGGGCAACCGGTCCAGCTCCGCCGGGTCGAGCACCACCGTGTGGCTCGACGTGACGACGGTCGAGCCCCCGTCCGCCTCGGCGAACGACCAGCGCCCCACGTGGCCGTCCAGGAACGGCGGGAAGGCGGTCTGCTTGTAGACGATCGCGCGATGCGGGAAGCAGACGCGGAAGGACGACGTCCGGTGCGTCGAACCGTCGCCGGCCACGGTGTCCATCTCCAGCAGCTGGACGTCGGGGGCGACGATCGTCAGGTCGACGCCGGCGACGTGCGGGAGCCTCTCCCGCCAGACGCCGGCCTCCTCGATGAACTCGTAGGCGGCCCGCACCGGCCCGGCGACCACGATGGTGTCGGAGAACTCGAACACGAGGTCCGCGGAGGCGGCCGCGCGCGTCGCCGCCCTATCGAGGGAGGCGAGCTCGCGGGCGCTGTTGGCCTCCACCGCCCGCTCGATCCACGAGAGGGCCGCCGGGTCGTCGTCCACCGCCGAGAACTCGTGGCCGAGGTCCACCTCGCAGCTCGCGGCGGAGAGGGGCCTGACCGTCCACCGGCCGCGCATCGCCGCCACCGGCTCCTGCGGTATCTCCTGGCCGAACTCGATGCTCAGGTCCGCGCGGTCGAGACGGCGGAGCGACGTCCACGTCTTGACCGTCTCGTTCGCGGTCGCCCAGAGCCGGATCCGCTGCTCGCGCCCGTCCAGGTCGACCTGCTCGGCGTGGATCGTGGGCGGGAAGATCACGGGCCACCCGCGTACGTCCGCCAGCAGGTCGTAGACCGTCGCCGCGGGAGCCTGGACGACCTTCGAATGCCGGGTTCGCACGGGGCTGATTCTGCTGCTCTCCACACTTTCTCCAGACTCAGTAGTTGCCGAGACCGCCGCATACGTTGATCGCCTGCGCCGTGACGGGCGTCGCGGCGTCGGAAACGAGATAGGCGGCCAAGCCGGCGACCTCGTGCGGCGTCGTATAACGTCCGAGCGGGATTTTCGCGCTGAACTGCTCCAGGATCGCCTCTTCGGTCTTGCCGTAGGCTTCCGCGTATCCCTTTCGCACGCGCTCCGCCATCGGCGTCTCCACGTATCCCGGGCAGACCGCGTTCACCGTGACGCCCGTCTTCGCCAATTCCAGCCCGAGGGCCTTGGTGAATCCGACCACCCCGTGCTTCGACGCGGAGTACGGCGCGCCCAGCACCACGCCCTGCTTGCCGCCGGTGGACGCGATATTGATGATCCGGCCCCAGCCCGATTCGAGCATGCCGCCGTTCTTGAGCACCTCGCGCGTCATGTAGAAGACGCTGTTCAGGTTCGTGTCGATCACGTCCAGCCACAGCTCGTCGGCGATCTCGGCCGTGACGCCTCCGCCGCTGCGGCCGGCGTTGTTCACGAGGACGTCGATCCGCCCGTATCTGTCGATCACGGCCCGCACGAGGTCGCGCACCTCGTCGACGTTCCGCACGTCGCACGGGCTTCCCGCCGCCTCGTGGCCCTTGTCCGTCAGGCGGGCGACGGCCTCGCCGACCGCGTCGGGGCGGCGGCCGCACACGTACACGCCGAGGCCGGACTCCGCGAGCTCCTCCGCGATGGCCAGGCCGATGCCGCTCGTCCCACCGGTGACGAGCGCTGTCCTGCCGACGGTCATCGACTTTTCTCCTCCCTTTGGCACGGCTATTCCTCGTTGATCAGGGTGACGATTTCGGACAACGTCGTCGCGGTCGCCAGCTTTTCGTCGTCCACCTTCACTCCGGTATCGCGTTCGATCTCCGCCATCGCCGCCAGGACGGCGATCGAGTCGTAGCCGAGTTCCTCGAGCGTGAATTCCGTGCCGTCGTCCATGGCGCCGGCGACGTCCGGTTCGCCCGCGACCTGGAACAGAATTTTCTGGAGCTCATCGACCGTGATCCGCTGTCCGGCCATCGACTTCACCTCTCCGTAGCTTTCACGACCATCGCCGAATTGAATCCGCCGTATCCCCGCGCCAGGACGAGCGCCGCGCCGAGGTCCTTCTCGCGCGCCTCTCCGACCACCAGATCCAGTGGGTGGTCCGGTTCGGGCGTGCTGTTGATCGTCGGCGGGATCACGCCGTCCCGGAGGGCCAGCAGCGCCAGCGCCAGGTCCAGGACCGGGCCGGCTGAGTAGAGCCGGCCGACCATCGTCTTGGGGACGGTCACGGGTACCCGCCGCGCGCCGAACACGCCCGCGATGGCCGCGGCCTCGTTGTCGTCGAACCGGCGGACGGCATGGCCGTCGGCGAACACCACGTCGATGTCCCCGGGGGCGAGGGAGGCGTCGGCCAGGGCCAGCTCGATGGCCTTGCGGAGCCCCGCGGAGCCGCCGACGGCCGTCCTGTGGTCGAAGGTCGCGGCGTATCCCGCGATCTCGCCGTACGGCTCGCGCGGGATCGGCGCGTCGCCGTCGCCGCGCTGGACGACGAGCATGGCGGCGCCCTCGCCGGGCGCGTAACCGCGGGCCCGGCGGTCGAACGGCAGGTACGCCCGGTCCGGTTCGGCCGCGCGGGTGATCCTGTCGCCGGCGAGCTGCGCGACCCAGGCCCAGGGGCACAGCGTGCTGTCCGCCCCTCCGGTGACCATCAGGCTCAGCCCCCGGCGCAGGTGGCGCCGGGCGTGCGCCACCGCGTCGAGCCCGCCCGCCTGGTCGCCGACGACGACTCCGGCCGGGCCCTTGAGCCGGTGCCGGATGGAGATCTGCCCGGTGTTGACGGCGTAGAACCAGGCGAACGACTGGTAGGGGCTGACGTGGTCGGGGCCCTTGCTCCACAGCTTCTCCAGCTCGCGCTGACCGAACTCGAAGCCGCCCGCGGTCGCGGCCGTGACGACTCCCGCGCCGAACTCGGAGAGGCTCGCCGGGTCGGCCTCGGCGTCGCGCAGCGCGTGCTCGGCGGCGGTCAGCGCCAGCCGTGTCATGTGGTCCGTCTGCGGAATCAGCCTGCTGGGAATGTGCTCTTCCGGGACGAACCCCGGCACTTCGCCCGCTATCCGTGCGGGATACCGGGACGCGTCGAACCGTTCGACCGCCGCCAGCCCGTTCCGTCCGCGCACGGTCTCCGGCCACACCGCGTCGGTGCCGAGCCCGTGGGCGTTCACCAGGCCGATCCCGGTGACGACCGCGCTACCGGTCATCGCCCCGCCCGGTGGTCAGCACCATGGCGCTCTGGAATCCGCCGAAGCCGCTGCCCACGGTGAGCACCACGTCCGTCTTGTGGTCGCGCGCGGTCCGCGGCACGTAGTCCAGGTCGCATTCCGGGTCGGCGTGGAAGAGGTTGGCGGTCGGCGGTACCACGTCGTGCTCCAGGGCGAGGAGCGACGCCGCGATCTCCAGCGATCCGATCGCGCCCAGCGAGTGCCCGATCATCGACTTGATCGAGCTCACCGGCACCTCGTACGCCGCCGGCCCCAGGCTCTTCTTGAACGCCGCCGTCTCGTGGCGGTCGTTCTGCTTCGTCCCCGAGCCGTGCGCGTTGACGTAGTCGACGCTCGCGGGGGCGATCCGCGCCTCGGCGAGCGCCGTCGTGATCGCGTGGGCCATCTCGCGGCCGTCCTTGCGCAGGCCCGTCATGTGGTGCGCGTTCGCCGTCGAGGCGAAGCCCGCCACCTCCCCGCGCAGGGGCGCGTCGCGGGAACGGGCACGGTGCATGTTCTCCAGGACGAAGACGGCCGCCCCCTCCCCCAGCACGAACCCGTTGCGGGTCCGGTCGAACGGGCGCGACGCCGCCTCCGGGGCGTCGTTGCGGGGCGTCGTCGCCTTGATCGCGTCGAAGCAGGCCATCGTGATCGGCGAGATCGGCGCGTCGCTCGCGCCGGCGATCACGAGGTCGGCGGTCCCCTCGCGGATCAGTTCCGCGCCGTACCCGACCGCGTCGAGGCCCGAGGTGCAGCCGGTGGACACGACGGTGACCGGGCCCTGCGCGTCCATCAGCCACGCGACCTCGGCGGCGATCGAGCTGGGCACGAACTGCTCGTACAGCCGGGGCGAGGCGTACTCGTGGTCCACCAGCCAGGTCCGGCCCTCGTCGCTGACGATCCGGTACTCCGAGTCCAGGGACATCGTCGCGCCGACGGCGCTTCCGATCACCACGGCGACGCGGTGGGGGTCGACGGCCGCGAAGTCGACGCCGCTCGAGGCCACCGCCTCCCGGGCGGCGACCACGCAGAGCTGGGCCACGCGGTCCATCCGGCGGATCTCCCGCGGGGTGAACCCGTGCGCGGCCGGATCGAAGTCGATCTCGGCGGCCACCTGGGACCGGAACGGGGACGGGTCGAAGAAGGTGATCCTCCGGGTTGCCGAACGTCCGTCGCTCAACAACGACCAGAAACTCTTCTCCCCGATCGCGCCCGGGGACATGACGCCGAGTCCTGTGACGGCGACTCGCTGAGACATTTTCACCTCTGGTGAGGACGGTCGGGTCGGGGCGGTTTCGTTACGTGAGTCCCTGGCGGGGGATGAACGGCGGGATGCCGCCATCGATGTTGAATCCCTTGTCGATGAACGCGAGGTTCCGGTACAGGTGGATTCCGTGCAGCATCGAGGCCGTGCCGTCCTCGGCGGCGCCCGCCGCATTCCGGTGCTCCTCGTGATGGAGGAGGTCCACCAGCGATTTCAGCAGCCCGATCGACGTCGACGGGCCGGCCGTGTCGGAGTCGTCGCCGCCATAGCCCGGGCAGTAGGACGTCCACATGTCCTCGATCACGTACGTGCCGCCGGTACGCAGATGCCGGAACAGGGCCGAGAACGAGTTCAGCACGTGCTGATTGACGTGGCTTCCGTCGTCGATGATGATGTCGAACGGCCCGTACTCCCGGTTGATCTCCGCGAGCCATTCCGCGTCGTTCTGGTCGCCTCGGAGGGTCTTGATCCTCGGCTGGTCGAGGCCGGACTTGTCGAATACGTCGATCCCGAAGATGAGCGCGCGGGGAAAGTACCGGCGCCACATGAGAAGCGATCCGCCGCCGGTGCTGCGCCCCTCGTACCCGCCGATACCGATCTCAAGAATTCTGAGGCGCTCGTGGCGTATCGCGCCGAAATGGCGTTCGTAATGCGGTGTGAACCAGTGCAGGCCACCCCACTTGTCGGAGAGGTAGCGGGTCGACAGCTCGCCGAGGTCCGGGGCGGGCGCGTCGATGCCGGACAGCACCGCGGCCGTCGCCCGCTGGGAGTACAGCACCGACTCCAGCAGCGGCCTGTCCGCCGACGGGTCGTGCGACTCCGCGAACCGCGAGCGGATCGTCCGCCGGGCGGGTTTGGGCGTCCGCGCGCACCCGAAGACGTCCCGCACCAGGTCGGCGCAGTCGTAGCCGATGACGTGCACCGCGGTCGCGCTCGTCCCCTCCGAGACCTCCGTCCGTCCGTCGGGGTGGACCTGGAAGACGTAGGAGATCGGTTCCGGCGGGCTCCCGCCGGTGATCTCCAGGGCGACGTCGAACGGGCGGTGGACGTTCGCGGGGGCGGCCCGGAAAACGATCTCCTCGGTCAGCAGCCGCGCCACCCGGACCGCGCCGATTCCGTTGATCGCCTCCCGCAACTCGTCGTCGCGGGCCTCCGCGGCCCTGATGAGCCATTCGATCTCGTCAAGCTTGAGGTCGTCCATTATCCGCTCTCTCAGGAATCGGTGGATCCGGTGTTCGATGAAGTCGCCTCCTCGCCCCACGTGCTCGGATCGAAACCCTCGCGGTTCGCGAGGGGAATGATCTCGAACTGCAGGTGGTGGCTGATGGGATTGGCGTAGAGCGCCTCCAGAAGCCGCTCGTGGGAGTCGACGTCGTAGACGTTGAGCCCGCCCTGGGCGCCGACGCGGATCCAGCTGTGCCGGATGACGCCCTCATCGATCAGTTTGCGATGGTAGGAGAACCCGTTCTGCAGCATTTGACGGAACTCGGGGAGTGCCTGGCTCGAGGGGAGCGGCGAAACGAGCACGGCGAACAGGGCCATGGAGAACCTCCGAGAGCGCGGCCAACAGGTGTCGAGGGATATCGGCAAGGCATGTTTTCCGGCCGCACGCTCAGCCGGGCGGGCCTTGCGGGGATTTCGCGAAATCCTCCAGTTGCGGGACGATTCCGCTGGGCGGGGGCTGCCGCCGCATGCTCTCCCGGACCGCCCGCGCGGCGGCCCGGTAGCCGTCGTCCGCCAGCATCGAGGCGACCGTCTCGCGAACGGCGGCCGGCGTCGCCTCGTCCGGCCGCAGGTAGACGCCCGCCCCCAGCTCGGCGAGCTGCCGGCCGCGGTACACGTTGTCCCACAGGCTCGTGGAGATCAGTTGCGGTACGCCCGCCTCGAGGGCACTGGCCCACGTGCCGGTGCCGCCGTGGTGGACGATCGCGTCGCAGGTCGGGAGCAGCACCCGGAGCGGCACGAAGTCGACGAACCTGACCCGGTCCGGCATCGGGCCGACCTCGGCCTGTTCCGCCTCGCCGAGGGTGGCCACCACCTCGACGTCCAGCTCCGCCAGCTCCTTCAGGACCCCCTTGACGTCGACCGGATCGGCGTAGTCGCCTCCGCGCGCCGTGATCCCCATCGTGAGCGCCACCCTGGGACGCCTCGGCGGCTCGCGCAGCCATGCGGGAACCACCGACGTCCCGTTGTAGGGCACGTAGCGGGCGGGGATGACGGGGCGGGGAGTCGGCAGCCGCATCTCGGGGGGCGAGAGCTCCACCTGGCACTGGCCGAAGAGCAGGTCGTCGTCGAACGCGCCGCCGTGCTCGGCGACGGCGGCCTCCAGCCAGTCCCGGAGCGCGTCGTCGCGCAGCCACGGCGGCCGGGTGTCGAGCGCGGCCGCCACCTTCCGCCGCATCCGGTAGAACAGGTCGGGACACCAGACCAGGCGGCAGTGCGGGACGTCCATGGCCGCGCCGACGACCGCCCCGGCGAAGGTGAACTGCTCCCAGACGATGAGGGACGGGCGCCAGAACGCGGCATAGTCCGCCAGCTCCCTGATGAAGCGGTCGTCGCTCACCAGCGCGTAGAAGGTTCCGGTGAGGACGTCGTTGTCGCTCAGCACCTTCTCGGCCGTCTCGTCGAGCTCTCCCGTGAAGTCGATGCCGGCGTAGTACTCCACGAGGTCGCCGCCGAGCCGCCCCAGCAGGGCCGCGTGCTCGTCGCCCGTGCCCACGGGGACGGCGGTGAGGCCGGCGGCCGTCACCCGGCCGACGAGCTTGGGCTTGACGGCGACGTGCACCTGGTGGCCCGCGGCCTGCAGCGCCCACGCGAGGGGAACGAGGGTGTTGAAGTGCGCCTCCACCGGCAGGCACGTCATGAGGACGCGCATGTCACGACACCCCCCGTCCCGCTGCTGCCACGGGCAACCGGACGACCGCCCGCGTCACCGGTGCCCGCAGCCGGCGGGCGATGCGCCCGGACGGCCGGAGGCGGTCCAGATGACCGCGGAGCGCCGCGACCGTCCGCACCGCGATCGCGGTCGCGGGGACGGCGGATCGCGGCAGGGCCGCGGCCGCGGAGGCGAGGGCCTCTTCAGGGCCGCGCTCCCCCGCCGGCGCGGTGTTCAAGACGAGGACGCGCGTGTTCTCCTCGATCCGGTCACCGTCGAGGTCGACGTCCTCCCAGGCGAACAACCTCTGGAGCCGCAGCGGAGGGTCCCGGAACAGGACGCCCGGCTCCGCCGCGTCCCCCGCATCGCCCGGCGGCCGCGCGGCACCGGCCGGCGCCGGCCGCCCGAGCGCGCGGAGCATCGCGTCGGCGGCCATGACGCAGGCGAGTTCGCCGCCGAGGACCGCGAGCGCGAGCCCGTCCGCACCGACCAGCTCCCGCAGCCGGCCCAGCGCCTCCGGCAGCCCGCGCGCCTCCGGCGGCCGGGGCGGGCAGACGGCCGCGTCCAGGGCGACGCCCGTCCGGCCCGTCAGGCGCCGGAAGTCGTCCCGCCGCCGCGCCGGGAGCCGCAGGGTGTCGCAGAGCACGCCGGCGACGACCGGCCTGATGACGTCGCCCACCAGGTCGAGCTCCGCCGCCCGGTCGCGCGCCCGCAGGGCGGCTTCCACGGCGGCGTCCACCTCGTCGTGCACGGCCGCCGGTCCGGGCGCGCCGGCGCCGCTCTCCGCGGCGATGACCGCGTCGACGCACGGCAGCGTGTACTGCCGCGCGGCGTCCGGCGCCTTCGGGACGCGGTGGAACCGCTCGTCCCGCAGGATGCGGCGGGCGGGTTCGCGCCCGGTCACCACGACCGAGCCGTCCCGTCCCCGGTACAGCGGTCCCTCCTCGCGCAGCCGCGCGGCGGGCGCCTCGTCGCCCTCCTCCGCCAGCAGCAGCCGCGCGAGCAGATCACCCCGGGACGCGTGGACCCGCTGGACCGCGCGTTCGATGAGCAGCGGCTCTGCGGCCTGCCCGCCGCCGCGGTGGACGGTCATCGCGCGCCCTCCGCGGACGGCCGCCCGCCGGGCACGGCCTCGATCAGGGAGATGTCGACGGGGTCGAGCCGCCCGACCCGGGCCACCTCGAAGCCGGCCGCCCGGCAGAGGTCCTCGAAGTCCTCCCGGGTGCGTTCCCGGCCGCCGAGCGCGTTCATCATGTTGAGGTCGCTGAGGCGCGAGTAGAGCGTGCCCGAGCCCGCGCCGGACGTGTCGAGGACCGGCTCGAAGATCAGCAGCCGGCCGTCGTCCGGGATCGCGGCGCGGCAGTTCCGCAGGATCTCGCGCGCCGCGGTGTCGTCCCAGTCGTGCAGGACGCTCTTCAGCATGTAGATCCGGGCCCCGCGGGGCACGGACTCGAAGAAGTCCCCCGCCGTGACGGTGCATCGGGACGCCACGTGGGCCTCACCGAGGGTCGCCTCCGCCTGGGCGACCCCGGCGGCGGTGTCGAAGAGCATCCCCTTGAGCCGGGGGTGCGCCGCGAGGATCGCGGACAGCAGCGTTCCGTCGCCGCCGCCGACGTCCATGACCGTCGCGCCCTCCGGGAAGTCGTAGGCCGCGGCGATCTCCTTGGCGATGACCTGCGAGCCGCTCCGCATCGCCAGGTTGAGGCTCCGGTAGAGCTCGGGGTGGGCGTTGAGGTACCCGAAGAAGTCCAGCCCGTTGCGTTCCTTGAACGCGCACCTGCCGGTCAGCACCGCGCTCTTCAGCTCGCGCCAGCCGACCAGGTCCGCGATGTGGACGGTGGTCAGCGCGGCCAGATCGGCGAGCGAGTGCGGGTGCGTCGTGCGCAGCAGTTCGCCGCTCCCGGTCAGGGTGAAATGCCCGTCCCCGTCCTCGGTGCACAAACCGAGCGCGGCGAGCGCCTTCAGCAGTCTGGTCAGATTGGTCTCGTCCGCTCCCAGACTTCGGGCCAGGTCGGCGGGATCCGTGCGCCCGGCGCCGATTTCATCCGGGATCTCGAGGTCGAGGGCGACAGCCAGCGCCTGCCCGGCGATATTGGAGTACAGCAGCGTGAATATGCGCTCGCGGTCGGCGCTCGAAGTCATTCTGAACCCTCTTTCCTGTTCTTTCTCCCGAAGAGTATGCACGGGTGCTCAATGGCGGCTTGAGACGCGGATGAGGGCGGACTGAGGCGTGGTCCCGAAGGTTTTCGCGAGGTGATGCCGCGCGTTCATCGAGTGTTGCGACCTCGGGATCGATGCGTTCCCGGGCCGTGCCGCCGCATCGCCGAAGGGGCCGCCGGGCGGGTTCCGGTACTCGGCGGAGGCGGCACGCGCGGTTCGTCCGGTGCCCCGCCGGCACCCGCTCTCCCCGATACGGCGACCGACATGCACCTCCGTGAACGACCTGGTCAGAGGCACGACGAACGCCGATGAGCACGACGATCGCCGGGCGCGCCGTCCGGGCGGCGCGGATCCGCACGAATCGGCGCGGCCGTACGCGGCACCACCGGCGCCCCGGGGAAGACCGGCCACCATGCCTCGTTCCCCTCGGCCGGACGCATGGGCGCCACCGGGGTCCGTCCACGGCTATTTCGCCACATCACCATGACATTCAGCCTCTCCAGACCCACTTGAGATCTCGGAATGCCCTCCGGCCCGTGACAATGAGGTCATCGACGTCGCGCACCCCGGAGAGGCCCTCGCCTGTGATCGCCGCCACTTTGCCATGTGTGGCGTGGTATAACATCGAGCGGCTACGTTCTTCCGTGGGTACGTTTCCACCACGAAGGTGGAGGCGTTCCATCGGCCACAGGTCGTTCCCCGCCCGCGGCCGATAGCCAACCGAACCCAACTGCGTATTCGCCGGGACGACCAAGTACGCATCGCGCTTCTGTCAATCAAACCGAGCCCTATTCGGGCTCTCGTCGGCATGGCCACGCCCTTATGCCGGCGAGAGCCGGACAAGGAGGGACCGTGAAGGACACTCGGCCGACGAACCCGCGCGCCGTGCGCCGCCGTGTCGACGCCGCGGCCACGGACGAGACCCGGCGGGGCCCCGGATGAAGGCGCTCGTCCTGGCGGGCGGGTCCGGCTCCCGGATGAGACCGTTCACCCACAGCTTCGCCAAGCAGCTGGTCCCGGTCGCCAACAAGCCGGTGCTGTTCTACGGCCTGGAGGCCATCCGGGACGCCGGCATCCACGAGGTCGGCATCGTCGTCGGCGCCACCGCACGCGAGATCAGGGACGCGGTCGGCGACGGATCGCGGTTCGGCCTGAAGGTGACCTACCTGCGCCAGGACGCCCCGCGCGGCCTCGCGCACGCCGTTCTCATCGCCCGCGAGTACCTCGGCGACGACGACTTCGTCATGTACCTGGGCGACAACTTCATCATGGGCGGCATCGAGGACTTCGTGGACCGGTTCCGGCGGGATCGGCCCCACGCGCAGATCCTGCTGACCGAGGTCCCCGACCCGCGGCCGTTCGGCGTGGCGGAGCTCGGCTCCGGCGGTCGCGTGGTCGGGCTGGAGGAGAAGCCCGAACGGCCGAAGAGCGACCTGATCCTCGTCGGGGTGTACCTGTTCGGGCCCGCGGTGCACGAGGCGGTGGCCGGGCTTCGCCCGTCCCGGCGCGGCGAGCTGGAGATCACCGACGCCGTTCAGCGGCTGATCGACCGCGGTCGCCGGGTGGAGTCCACGCGCCTCTCCGGCTACTGGAAGGACACCGGCAACGTCGACGACATGCTCGAGGTCAACCGGCTGGTCCTGGAGACCCTGGAGCCTTCGGCGGAGGCCGGCGAGGTGGACGGGACCGGCGAGCTGATCGGCCGGGTGGTGCTGGGCGCGGGAGCCCGCGTCCTCGGCTCGCGCGTCGTCGGCCCGGTCGTGATCGGGCCTGGTTCGGTCGTCCGCGACTCCTACGTGGGGCCGTTCACGTCCATCGACCGCGACTGCACCGTCACCGGCAGCGAGATCGAGCACTCGATCGTGCTGCGCGGCGCCCGGATCGACGGTGTCGGACGCATCCGTTCGTCGCTCATCGGCAGAGAGGCGCGGGTGGTGCCCGCGCCGCGCGTGCCCAACACGCACCGGCTCCTCCTGGGCGACCACAGCAGCGTGCAGATCAGCAGGTGACCTGACGGGACGGTGCCGGGCGGAGGGGCCGGCCCGAACGAGCCGAAGGGGTTCGGATGACGTGGATGGTGACGGGAGCCGCCGGAATGCTCGGCAGGGACCTGGTGGACCGGCTGCGGGCACGCGGCCTCGGTGTCCTCGCCGTCTCCCGCGGCGACCTGGACGTGTGCGCGGCGGACGACGTGCGGAACGCCGTACGGCGGGCCCGGCCGACGGTCGTGGTCAACTGCGCCGGATGGACGGCCGTCGACGATGCCGAGGCCCACGAGGACGCCGCTCTGGCGGTCAACGGCACCGCGGTGGGCGTCCTGGCGGAGGCGTGCGCGGACAACGGGGCCAGGCTGGTGCAGATATCCACCGACTACGTCTTCGACGGCCGCGGCGGCCGCCCCTACCCCGAGCACGCGGCCACGGCCCCGCTGAACGCCTACGGCCGCACCAAGCTCGCCGGTGAGCGGGCCGTGCTCGGCACCGGGGACGGCTACGTGGTGCGCACCGCGTGGCTGTACGGGGCGCACGGCCGCAACTTCGTCCGCACGATGATCCGGCTGGCCGCCGAGCGCGACACCGTGGAGGTGGTCGACGACCAGCACGGGCAGCCGACGTGGACCCGGGCGCTCGCCGAGCAGATCATCGCACTGGTCCACGCGGACGCGCCCGCAGGCGTGTACCACGGGACCAACGCGGGCCGCACCACCTGGTACGGCCTGGCGCGCGAGGTCTTCGCCCTGCTCGGGCTCGACCCCGGCCGGGTGCGCCCGACCACGAGCGCGAAGTTCCCGCGCCCGGCCGTCCGCCCCGCCTGCACCGTGCTGGGGCACGCCCGCTGGGCGGAGACCGGCCTGCCGCCGATGGCGCACTGGCGCGACGCGCTCCACGAGGCGTGGCCCGCCCTGCGATGAGCGAGGAGCGCCCGGAGCGCGGCCGGCCGGGCGCACCGGGCCGGCCGCCCCTCAGGCCGGGTCGGCGTTGCCGGCGTAGAAGTCCAGGCATTCCGCGTAGCCGGGGAGCACCCCCGATTCCCGCACGGCGGCGAGCGGCGGCGCGGCCGCGTCCCTGGCCGACAGGATCGGCTCGATGTCTTCGGGCCATCGGATGCCCAGTTCCGGATCCAGCGGATCGATCGTGTGCTCGCGCTCGGGCGCGTACGGCTCCGAGCACATGTACACCATCGTCGCGTCGTCGGTCAGCGCCATGAAGGCGCGGCCGAGCCCCTCGGCGAGGTAGAGGCAGCGGCGGTTCTCGTCGTCCAGCCGGACCGCCTCCCAGCGGCCGAAGCCGGGAGAACCGACGCGCAGATCGACCACGACCTCCAGGATCTCGCCGCGGACGCAGGCGATGTACTTGGCCTGACCGGGCGGCACCTCGGCGACGTGCAGGCCGCGCAGGACGCCCCGCGCGGAGACCGAGCAGTTGGTCTGCGACGGCCTCAGTGAACGGCCGGTGCGCTTGCGGAATTCCTCGGCCCGGAAGACCTCATGGAACG
Organism: Actinomadura sediminis; assembly: GCF_042675525.1. NCBI lineage: Bacteria > Bacillati > Actinomycetota > Actinomycetes > Streptosporangiales > Thermomonosporaceae > Actinomadura > Actinomadura sediminis. The sequence continues at coordinate 23,284 of NZ_JBHTJA010000011.1, read as the reverse complement.
ACCCGCGATGGTCGCTGTGAATTCGGGGAGTGTACAGAAACGCGCCTTGGATGCTGAGTTCCTCCACGGGAGGATAATCGCACACGTCATACCGGAGTGACAGGTGCGCCGGCGGAACGGCCGGGCCGCCCGGTCGATCCGGCGGCACGCGGCGGCCCTGCCGAACCGACCCGCACGCGTCGACGTCGCTGATCACCGGGGCGGGGCGGAGCGGGCTCCTCTCCCGTGATGCGAGTGGACGGCCGAAAGCGGTCTTGCCGATCCGGGATCGTGCAACCCTCGACGCGGAGGCCTTCCTGGCGACTTCGCCCAAGTAAAGATTTCCCCAAGTGAGGCGCGCGGGCCGCTCACGGGCTCGCACTTCAGAGGCACTGGCCTCTTGCGACCCTTGGACAACTCTACGAGGACGGTGAACTACGCCGGGTCAACACGGAGGTTGCCGACCGAGCCGGATTCGGCCGAAAATTGAAACTTCTACGAGCTTCTGAGTGCAGATTTCGGCCCTGCTCCGCCCCTCTGACATGGCCGCCGAAAGCAGGGAAGCGCTCCCCGGAGACACACCCATGGCTCTCATTAATCAAGAATGCCGTTACACAGGGACGATCTTCAGAAAGCTGCGAGCACGAACGGCCCGGGTCCTTCACCTGGAAGCTCCCGCCAGGCAGACCTCAACACCGCCCGCTCGGCCGACAGCATGCGCACTCCCCAGTTCCAGGAGCACGACCAGCACGTCTGCTGTGGCAGCACGGACGAGAACACGCCCCCCAACCCGCCCGTGCGGGGCGGCACGGGGGGCTGTCGACGACCATGTACGAAACTCGTAAGTGACGCATATCACGTAACCCTCGGATGGCTTCCATATCGATGGCCGCCAGGGTCGTCCGGTACGCGAAACGACACCTTCGGCCTTGATCGTTCACACCATGTGGAACGATCACACCGAATGTGAGAACGCTGCCGTCATACGGCCGTGATGGGCCGGGCACACCGGCCGAACCTTGCGGGGCAACGAGCGATGAATCATTCTGTAGCGGTGCACAGCGGCGCGGGGAGTTCCGCGCCGTCGGGCATTCCTCACCACCGGGTCGGCTCCCGACACGGCCCGGGGCATTGACACAGCGAACGGCTCCTCGCAGAGGACCGTGCCTAGACGTCCAGACGACCCCTCCTTGTCGCGCGGGCACGCGTCGACAATCACGACGCAGCGCCAGATCGAACGAACCCGCGAGCCTGGAAGATGACACCTTAAACACTACCCAAAGGAATCTTTACCAAGTATTGACTTGGTCGATATCGCGCGAATGCGTAGCATTTTCGGTTAGCACGAACACAGAAAGACACATATTTTCGGGGAGGTGTCATTCTTGTTGCGTTTTGAACTTCTAGGTCCACTCGAGATCCTCAACAAGGACACGGTGGTCACACCGTCAACACCGAAGTTGCGTCAGGTTCTCGCACTTCTGTCCATGCGCGCCAATCAGGTCGTCGGCATGGACGTGCTCGTCCAGGAACTGTGGGACGCCGACCCCCCGCGCAGCGCGATCACCACGTTGCAGACGTACGTCTGCCAGCTCAGACGATGGCTCGCCGAGAGCGATCCGGAGCTGCACCCGGAGGAGACCCTTCGCACCAGGCCGCGCGGGTACGTCCTGCAGGTGGACGACGACCGGCTCGACGTCCGCGTCTTCGAGAGGCTGGTCGAGGACGGCGAGCGGCTGTCGCGCGCCGGCAGGTCGGGGCTCGCGATGGAGCGCCTGGCGGAGGCGGCCGGCCTCTGGCGGGGCCCCGTCCTGGCCGACGTGACCTGCGGCGTCCTCCTCAAGACGCATGCCGCGCACCTCGAGGAGCTGCGGCTGCGCGCGATCGAGCTGCGGGTCCAGACGGGGATGGCGATGGGCCAGCATCGCCATCTGGTGGCGGAGCTGCAGTCGCTCACCGCGACCTACCCGCTCAACGAATGGCTGCACGCCCAGCTCATGCAGGCGCTCAACCGGTGCGGCCGTCGCGGCGACGCGCTGAAGGCCTACCACGGCCTGCGCGTCGTGCTCGCCGAGGAACTCGGCGTCGACCCGAGCCCCGAGCTGAAGCGGCTCCACGAGCAGCTCCTTCGCCTCTGACCCGGGTCGGCGGGCGGCGCCGTGCGCTCGTCCGGCACCGTGCCGGGCCGGGCACGGGGGGCACGGCGCTCGCCGGTGCGGGGGTCGACCGGGCATGACGGTTCCCTCGTCTCCTTGTTACGGCGGTCAGGCGGTCACCATCGCCTGCTCCGGCGACTCGTCCGGAGCGGGGTCCGGACGGTGATGGCGCGGTAGCAGGAAGCTGGCGGCCAGGGCGAGCGCGAGCAGGCCGATCCCCAGCCACAGTGACGTGGCCATGGCGTCTCCGAAGTCCCGGACGCGGGAGCCGTCCGGGCCCCCGTGCAGGCGGGCGAAGAAGACGGTGCCGATCACGGCGACGCCGATGGAGTTGCCGAGCTGGCCGGTGGTGTTGAACAGCCCGGAGCCGGTGCCCGCCTCGGCGGGCGGCACGTCGGTCAGGGTCAGTACGGCGATGGGCGAGGTCACCAGCCCCATGCCGGCGGCGCCGACGAGGACGCCGGGCAGGAAGGCCGTCCACCCGGTGGCGCCGGTGGCGCCGGCCGCGGCGAGCGCGAGCAGGGCGAAGCCGGCGGCGTTGAGGACCAGCCCGATCTGGATCGTCAGCCGCCCGATCTTGGGGAGCAGCACCCCGGCGGACACACCGGCGACGACGGCCACGACGATCGACCAGGGCAGCAGCATCAGCCCGGCGCGCATCGCGCCGTAGCCCAGCCCGAGCTGGAGGAACTGCATGAACACGAGGAAGAATCCGACGATCGGGGCCAGGTAGGTCAACTGCACGACCAGGCCCGCGGACAACGTCCGGATGCGCAGGAGCCCCATGCGCAGCAGCGGTTCGCCGCCGCGCAAGGCCAGGCGGCGCTGATGCGCGACGAATCCGGCCAGGACCGCGAGACCGGCGAGGACGGAGGCGGTGGCCCAGCCGGACCACCGCGGCCGCTCGGCGGCGGTGATCAGCGGGTAGAGCACCAGCACGAGCCCGACCGTGGAGATGCCGACCCCGGCCAGGTCGAGGCGGGCGGCGCGGCTCCTCCCGCCTTCCGGCAGCAGCCGCCAGGCGACCGGCATGGTGACGGCGCCCACCACGACGTTGACGAAGAACACCATCCGCCACCCGGTGCCGAACAGGTCCCAGTTCACCAGCAGGGGGCCGAAGACCATGCCCAGCGCCGCGGCCAGCGGCGTGAGCGCGGAGTACGCCGCCAGCGCCGCTCCCCGCTCCGCGGGGGCGTACATCACCTGGATCTGTGACAGCACCTGCGGGATCATCGCGGCGGCGAACACGCCCTGCACCACCCGCGCGCCCACCAGCATGCCCGGAGCGACGGAGAGCCCGCACAGGACCGAGGCCGCGAGGAACCCGCCCATCCCGGCCAGGAACACCCGCTTGTGCCCGAGCCGGTCTCCGATGCGCGCACCCGTGATCAGGCCGAGGGCCAGCGCCAGCGTGTAGCCGGAGGACATCCACACCACCGAGGCGGGACTGGCGTGCAGATCGGTCTCCAACGGCGGCAGGACGACGTAGAGGATCGTGACGTCCATCAGGTCCATGAACGCCGCCAGAAGGATCGCCAGCAGGGCGATCGTGCGCCGCCGTCCCGAAATCGTCGGCACGGCGGCGGAGATATGCGCCACGGGTTCTCGTCCCCCTCGATACGACGGCTCACCATGAAAGATCTCTGCGTGACGCAGTCATTGTGCCACACAACCACTGTGTCGCGCAGTAATTGGGTGACGCAGGAGGACCGGCTATGGTTGGCGTGGACAAAGCAGCAGGAAAGGGCGGGCTCGCGCATGGGCGATGAGCAGTCGAGGACGGCGGCCGAGCGCGTGCTGGCGGCCATGCCGGACTGGGGGCACGCCGTAGCCCAGCTCAACGCCCTCATCGCCGAGCGGATGGGCGTGACGACCAGCGACCTGGACTGCCTGGACGCGCTGAACAAGCACGGTCCCGCCACGGCGAGCACGCTGGTCGGCCGGGTGGGGCTCACGTCGGGGTCGGTGTCGCGGATGCTCGACCGGCTCGACGCGGCCGGATGCATCAGGCGCCGCCCCGATCCCGCGGACCGGCGCCGGGTGCTGATCGAGCCGACCGCCGAGGGCCTGGAACAGGTCCGGTCCTACTACGCCGGCCTGGCCGCCTGCACGCTCGACGACCTGGCCGAGTTCACCGACGAGGAGCTCGCCGTGGTGCAGCGCTTCATCGACAAGGCCCGCAGGAGCACGACCGACGAACTGGCCCGGCTGCGGCGGACCCCGCCCGCAGGCGCCCGGCCGTAGCCGCACGGCGCGCACCCGGTCACGGCGAGTCCCGCCGTCCGTCTCCGCGGGCGGTTCGGGGACGGGCGGAGCGCCCCAGGGACCGATCGGGGCGGCACGGAGGGCACGTTCGGCGGCGTCACGTTCGATTGCGTCGGCGGCGGACTTCATCGAGCGACCGCCGGTGGGCGGCTACCGCGCCGGTTGCGGGTGCGGGCGTGCACGTACCCCCACGGTTGCGGGTACGGTCGCACCTCCGTGCCGAGCCGCCGCGGCGGGCCCGCCGTCTAGGCTGACCGCATGCGTGCTCGATGGCGGGTGACGGACGAGGCGCTCGCCGTCGCGGTCCTGGTGGTGGTGGCCCTCGGCAGCCTGCGGTCGCTCATCGGCGCGCGCGAGGAGCCGTGGGCGCAGACCGCGGTCGGCTGGGTGCTGATCTTCGTGGCGTGCGGGGTCCTGTTCGCCCGCCGGGCGCGGCTCGCCGCCGCGCTCGTCTGCACGGTCGCGACGGGCGTCTACTACATCTTCAGCACCTACGACGGGCCGCTGATGATCGCGCCGATCCTGTCGCTGTACCTGCTCGCGTCCCGGGGACGGCTGCAGGCGGCGTCCGGCATCGCGGCGCTGATCGTCATCGGCACCGCGCTCGGTACGCTGTCCGGCAACGGCGACGTCAACGGCGTCGCGCTGTTCATGCTGGCGGGCTGGGTGGTGGCGATGGTGGCGCTGGGCTGGGTGCGGCACAGCCGCCGCGCCTTCCTCGCCGAGGCGGAGCGCCGCGCGGCGGGCGACGAGCGGCTGCGCATCGCCCGGGAGCTGCACGACGTCACCGGGCACCACATCTCGCTGATCAACGTGCAGGCGGGCACCGCGCTGCACCGCTTCCACCGCGACCCGGCGCAGGCCGAAGCGGCGCTGGCGGCGATCAAGGAGACGAGCCGGGAGGCGCTGCGGGAGCTGCGGGCGACGCTCGGCGTGCTGCGGCAGGCCGACGAGGACGCGCCCACCGCGCCCGTCCCGGGCCTGGACCGGATCGGGGAGCTGGTCGAGCCGGCGCGGGCCGCGGGCCTGGACGTCCGCGTCCGCGCCGGCGGCGAGGACCGTCCGGTGCCCACCGAGGTCGGGCTGGCCGCCTACCGGATCGTCCAGGAGTCCCTCACGAACGTGGTGCGGCACGCGGGCGCCGCGCACGTGACCGTCCGCGTGGAGCGGGGCGCCCGGGAGGTGCTGGTCGAGGTCGCCGACGACGGCCGCGGCCCCGGCGCGGCCGGGGAGGACGCCGCCGTCCCCGGCAGCGGCATCCTCGGAATGCGCGAGCGCGCCCGCGCGCTCGGCGGCGACCTCACCGCGGGCCCCGGCCCGGACGGCGGTCACCTCGTCCGCGCCCGCCTCCCGTACCGGAACGGAGACGAACGATGATCAAGGTTCTGCTGGCGGACGACCAGCGGCTGGTGCGCGCCGGGTTCGGCTCCATCCTCGACGACGAGGAGGACATCACGGTCGTCGGCGAGGCCGCCGACGGGGAGCGGGCCCTCGCCGCGTGCCGGGAGCTGCGCCCCGACGTGGTCCTGATGGACATCCGGATGCCCGGGATGGACGGCCTGGAGGCGGCCCGCCTGATCGCGCGGGACCGGCGGCTGGACGACGTCCGCGTCGTCATCCTCACGACCTTCGACCTCGACGAGTACGTCTACGGCGCGCTGCGCGCGGGCGCCAGCGGGTTCCTGCTCAAGGACACCGAGCCCGAGGAGCTGATCCACGCCGTCCGGGTCGCGGCGCGGGGCGACGCGCTGATCACCCCGTCGGTCACCCGGCGGCTGATCGCGGAGTTCGCCGGGCGGGTCACCGCGCCCGCGCCCGGGCCGCGGCTGAACGCGCTCACCGAGCGGGAGCGCGAGGTGATGCTGCTGGTCGCGGCCGGGCTGAGCAACGACGAGATCGCCGCGAAGCTCGTGCTGAGCCCCGCGACGGCCAAGACGCACGTGAGCCGGATCATGTCGAAGCTGGACGTGCGGGACCGGTCGCAGCTCGTCGTCATGGCGTACGAGTCGGCGATGGTCAGCCCACGCTGGATGAGCGAGCGGCAACCGGGGCGGTAGTCCGGCGGGACGACCGCAACCCGCGTGGTAGCGCGGATGCCCGCCGCAGGCCGATGCCGCGGGGGACGCCGCGCCCCGACCGTGGGTCCCATGACATCGACTGCGAGCAAGAAGGCCGGCGCCGCGCTCGTCGGCTTCCTCGTCGGCGGGGCCGCGGGGTTCGTGCTGACCGAGACCATCGCCATCTTCTTCCACTTCGTGCTGGACACCACCCTCGACGTCGAGGGCGACGCCGCGCTGCTCGCCCTGTTCGCCGGCCTGCCGCTCGTCGGCGCGGTCGTCGGCGCGGTCGTCGGCGCCCGGGTCGCGGGCCGCGGCGGGACGGGGCGGTGAGCCGGATGCACACGAACACCACCGGAACCCGCGCGGACTCGACGGACGCGCGTCCGGGCGTCTTCGGGCGGCTGGCGTCCTGGTCGCAGCGCCACCGCTGGGTCGCACTGCTGCTGTGGGTCGCGGTCGTCGCCGGGATCACCGTCGGCTCCCAGGCGGCGGGCAGCGCCTACCACAACGACTTCTCGCTGCCCGGAACCGATTCGCAGGCCGCGTCCGACCTGATGGAGCGGCACGGGTCCGTGCAGGGCGGCGCGACCGTCCAGATCGTCATGCAGGACGAGCGGGGCCTGCGCGGCGACCGAGCGGTCATCGCACCGATGCTGGACGAGGTGCGGGGACTTCCGGGCGTCGCCGCGGTCGGCGGTCCGTTCGATCCGCGCGGCGGCGGCGGACTGGCGGAGGACGGCACGATCGGGTACGCCACCGTCACCCTCGACGGCTCCGCCGAGGACGTGCCGAAGGAGCACGTCACCGAGATCATGGAGACCGCGCAGGGCGCCGAGGGCGACGGGTTGCGGGTGGAGCTGGGCGGCGACCCCGTCCGGAACGCCGAGGAGGGCGGGGGCGGCGCCGCCGAGGGCGCCGGGATGCTCGCCGCCCTGGTCATCCTCGTGTTCCTGTTCGGTTCCCTCGTCGCGGCGGCGCTGCCGCTGGTCACCGCCCTGTTCGCGGTCGGCGGCGCGGTCGGGCTGATCGCGCTGGCCTCGCACGCGTTCACCGTCGCCGACTTCACCCCGCCGATCATGATGCTGATCGGGCTCGGCGTCGGAGTCGACTACGCGCTGCTGATCTTCTACCGGTTCCGGCACGAGCTGATCCGCGGCGCCGACCCCGCCGGGGCGGCCCGCGCCGCCCTCGACGCGGCCGGACGCACCGTCTTCTTCGCCGGCTGCACGGTGATCATCGCGCTGCTCGGCCTGGTCGTCCTCGGCCTCGGCTCCCTGCAGGGCGTCGCGCTCGCCGTCGCGCTGACCGTCCTGATGACGATGGCGGCCGCGCTGACCCTGCTGCCCGCGCTGCTGGCGGTCTTCGGCGGCCGCATCCACCGGAACGTCCGCAAGCGCGCCCACAAGGTGCGGGACGAGCGGTGGCGGCGGCTCGGGGCGGCCGTGCAGCGCCGCCCGTGGCCCGCGCTGCTGATCCCGGTCGCCGCGCTGCTGGCGCTGTCGGCGCCCGCGCTCGACATGCGGCTCGGCTTCGCCGACGCGGGCAACGAGGCCCCGTCGTCCACCAGCCGGCAGGCGTACGATCTGCTCGCCGAGGGCTTCGGCCCCGGGTTCAACGGGCCCCTGATCGTGGTGACCGAGGGCGCGCCCGCGGGCCTGAGCGAGACCCTCCGGGACGCGCCCGGCATCGCCTCCGCGAGCCCCGCGTTTCCGTCGTCCGACGGCGGGGCGCACACCGTGATCGCCTACCCGGAGACGTCGCCGCAGGACGAGGAGACCGCCGAGCTCGTCCGCACGCTGCGCCAGGACGTCCTGCCGTCCCTCGCGGAGCGGACCGGCGCCGAGTACCTCGTCGGCGGCCCGACGGCCGCCGCGCAGGACTTCGCCGACTCCGTCGCCGACCGGATACCGCTGTTCGTCGCCGTCGTGGTCGGGCTGTCGGCCCTCCTGCTCATGGTGGTGTTCCGGTCGCTGCTGATCCCGCTCAAGGCGGCGGTGCTGAACCTGCTGTCGATCGCCGCCGCGCTCGGTGCGATCACGCTCGTGTTCCAGGACGGCCGGTTCGGCGTCCCGCCGGGCCCGATCGAGTCGTTCATCCCGGTGATGATCTTCGCGATCGTGTTCGGGCTGTCGATGGACTACGAGGTGTTCCTCGTGTCCCGGATGCACGAGGAGTGGGAGCGGACCCGCGACTCGGCGCACGCCGTCCGCGAGGGCCTCGCCGCCACGGGCAAGGTCATCACGGCCGCCGCGGCGATCATGATCGTGGTGTTCGGCGCGTTCGTCCTCAGCCCCGACCGGATGCTCCAGCAGTTCGGCCTGGGCCTGGCCGTCGCCGTCCTCCTGGACGCCGTGGTGATCCGCTGCCTGATCGTCCCGGCGATCATGCGTCTGCTCGGCGACCGCGCCTGGTGGCTGCCCGCCCCCCTGGCCCGCGTACTCCCCCGGGTCGCCCTCGAGCGCCCGGAGCACTGACGTCCCGTCCCGGGCGGGCGCCCGCGATGGCCGCGGGCGCCCGCCCGTACTACGCTCGGCCGGTGGACCTCTCCAGCGGCCCCGGGCTCGTCGCGCTCCGCCTGGTCGGCGTCGCCGGGCTGCTGACCGCGGCCTGGCTCCTGCTGCGCCCGTGGACGCGCCTGCGCCGCACCGGCCGCCGGACGACCGGCACCGTCGTCGGGCACCGGACGACCGGCCCGCCCCGCGAACCCGTGCACGCCCCCGTCTTCCGCTTCACGACCGGCGACGGGCGGACCGTCGAGGCGGTCGCGTCGGTGTCCGCCGCGCGGGCGACGCGGGTCGGGCGGGAGATCCGGGTCGTCTACGATCCGAGCGATCCCGAGGGGACGGCCGAACCCGTCGGGAGCCATCGCCAGAGCGTCGCCGTCGGCCTGCTGTGCGCGGTGGTCGGGACGGGCCTGCTCGTCCACACCGTGACCGAGGCCCTGTCCTGAGCACCGGCGTGCCCCGCCGCCCGTCCGGCGGCGTCAGTTCACCAGGACGATCCTCCCGCGGGCGTGGCGGGTCTCGCTCAGTTCGTGGGCGGCCGCGGCCTCGGTGAGCGGGAACGCCGCCGCGACCGGCACCCGCAGCCGTCCCGCGGCGGCGAGGCCGACCGCGATCCGGAGGCCGTGCGTCGCCTGCGGGTCGGCGCTCCCCAGGGGCCCGTCCGCGCCGCCGACCGGCGCGGTGTGCGACATGTGGACCCCGTGGGCCGCCGCGGCGGGATCGGGGACGATCGTCACCACGCGCGCCGGGTCCCCGGCGAGGGCGACCAGGTCGGGCAGCGCCCCGCCGGCGCAGTCGAGCACCGCGTCGATCCCCTCCGGCGCGAGCGCCCGGATCCGCTCGACCAGGCCGGGCCCGTACGTCGCGGGCTCCGCGCCGAGCGAGCGCAGGAAGCCGTGGTTGCGTGCGCCGGCCGTCCCGATGACGCGGGCCCCGCGGGCGGCCGCCATCTGGACGGCGACCGTGCCCACGCCCCCGGCCGCGCCCTGCACCAGCACCGTGTGCCCCGCGCGGACCGCGAGCCGGTCGAGGACCCGGGTGGCGGTCTCGACGCCGCCCGCCGCGCCGCCCGCCTCCGCCCAGCTCCACGCGGCGGGCTTGGGCGCCCAGGCGGCCAGGACGGCGTGGTCGGCGTTGGCGCCGCGGACCGCCATGGGCGCCAGGCCGAACACCTCGTCGCCGACGGCGGCTCCGGTGACGCCGTCGCCGAGCTCGTCCACGACGCCCGCGGCGTCGGCTCCGGTGCGCCACGGGAACGCCGCCGGCACCGCGTCGCGCAGCGTCCCGGAGCGGAGGGAGACCTCGCCCGTCGCGAGACCGGACGCCCGGACGGCGATACGGACCTCCCCCGGCCCCGGGTGCGGCGCCTCGACCTCGGCCACGTGCACGACGCCGGGCGGTCCGTACTGGGAAAACTGAACAGCTCTCATGAGCCGAACCGTAAAGAGCCCTCCGGTCCGGCTGACTAAAGTGAGAGCCGTGACGGCCGAAGTGACTCGGAAACTGCGCTCGGACGCCGTCGACAACCGGGTCCGCATCCTCGCGGCGGCCCGCGCGGCCTTCGCCGCGGAGGGCTTCGACGTGCCGGTCCGGGAGATCGCCCGGCGCGCGGGGGTGAGCGCCGCGACCGTGTACCGGCGCTTTCCGACCAAGGAGGCGCTCTTCGCCGAGGCGTTCGCCGAGCAGCTCGCCGTGTGCTCGGCCATCGTCGAGGAGGGCCTGGCCGCGGACGATCCGTGGCGCGGCTTCAGCCTGGTGGTCGAGAAGATCCTGGAAGCGAACGCCGTGGACCGCGGGTTCCACGCGTTCGTCTCACGGCTCCCCCGGGCGGTCGACTTCACCGCCGACCGTGACCGCGCGCTCCGGGGGCTGTTCGCGCTCGTCCGCCGCGCGAAGGAGGCGGGCGAGCTGCGCGACGACTTCGTCCTGGAGGACCTGGTCCTCGCGAGGATGGCGAACGACGGCATCCGCGCCGATTCGCCCGCGATGCGGGCGGCCGCGTCCCGCCGCTTCGCGGCCCTGATGCTCCAGTCGTTTCGGGCGAAGCCCGTCCCGGCGCCGCTGCCTCCGGCCGTCCGGCTGCCGACGCCCCCGCGGTAGAGCGCACGGCCCCCGGCCGACGCGCGGCCCGCTTCCGCGGGCTCCGGCTTCCGAACGGCTCTCACCGGCCGGCTCGGTCTTTTCCTGGTTCGCCGGCATGACCGTTCTCGCGCAGGTCGGCGACCTGCGTCCGGACGGCGGGGCGCGCCGGCCTGGACGGCCTCACCCCGCCGACGTCACCGCCGGCGTGACCGGGCGGACGGCGTCCACGCCGTCCGCCGGGATCCGCGCGGCGGTCCAGCCGGCCCGGTCGGCCGCGTAGAACGACGCGCCGTCCGGCCCGGCCGCGCCGTCCGGCACCGGGCGCATCCCGAGCCGCTCGGCGACCCGCACCGACACCGCGCTGTCCGGATCGATCTCGGCGGCGACCCGGCGCAGGCCCACCACCCCGAACGCGTAGTCGAGCACCGCGCGGGACGCCTCCGCGGCCAGGCCCTCGCCCCACCGCTCCGGCTCCAGGCTGTAGACGATCTCGACGCCCGCGCCCGGCCCGTCCCGTCCGGTCAGCCCGGCGACGCCGATCAGCGGCTCGTCCGCCCGCCGCGCGGGCCGCAGCGTCCACAGCCCGTAACCGTGGGCGGCGAAGTCCCGGCGGCTCGCCGCGATGATCTCGGTGACCTGCACGGCCGACACCGCCGCGTCGCCGAACACGTGGCGGCGGACCGGCGGGCGCGTCCAGTGCGCCAGCAGCGGCCGGTGGTCGCGCATGCTGACCGGGCGCAGCGCCAGCCGCTCGGTGCGCAGCAGCTCACGCATGCCCGTCCCCGTCCTGCGGCCACTCCGGCGCGGGCTCCCCCTCCGGCACCCCGACCCGGAACACGCGCAGCTGCATCGCCAGCGCCGTGTAGTACCCGACGAGCGTCACCAGCTCGACCATCGCGGACCGGCCGAGCGTCGCGACCGCCTCGGCGTACACCGCGTCCGACACGTCCTGCTCGGCGGCGAGCTGCCGGGCCGCCTCGTACACCACCCGCTCCCGGACGTCGCCGAGCATCGGCGCGCGCCCCGCGCGCAGGGCGTCCATCTCCTCCTGCTCCAGGCCCGCGCACAGCCCGATCCGCTCGTGCGCGTACCACTCGAAGTCCGAGCGCAGGTGCGCCGCGACGACCAGCGTCGCGATCTCCCGCTCGCGTCTGGTGAACGCGGTGCGGAACCGCAGCGCGGCGCCGAGGTCCTGGAGGGGCAGCCCGACCGACGGGCTGTACAGCATCGCGTTGAAGGGGCCGAGCAGCCGCCCGTGCTCGTCGGTCATGCGGAACGCGGGCGCCCGGCCGGAGCGCGGCCCGCCCGTCACCGCCTCGTACACGGCCCGCTGCTCGTCGGCGAGCGCGCCGGGCGACAGCAGGGGCAGCCGTGACGCGAACGGTTCGCGCCGCAGATGGTCGTCAACGTGCTCACCGCTCACGGGGTCGATCACGTACCGCACGGTAGGCGGTCGGCGCGGGCCGCTCAAGACCCGTCCGGAATATGGAACCGTGACGCGGTGCCGACCTGTCGGCGGCGGCAGGGACCCGCGCTGGCAGGATGGCGGGGTGACCGGCATCTACGACGACCCCTGGGCCTACGAGCTGGCGTGCTCCTTCCGCGACGTGCCCGCGGAGACCGACGTGCTGCTGGCGTGGTGCGCACGGCACCGCGCGCCTGGCGCCCCGCCCGTCCGGACGGTCCTGGAGCTCGCCGCCGGGCCCGCCGAGCACTCCCGGGAGTTCGCCCGGCGCGGCCTCGCCGCGACCGCGCTCGACCTGAACGCCGCGATGTGCGCGTACGCGGCGGAGTCGGCCGCGCGGGACGGCGTCGAACTCGAGGTCGTCCGGGACGACATGACCGCGTTCGACCTGCACCGCCGGTTCGACCTGATCGTCACCATGCTCGACTCGACGTCGCACCTGATGACGCTCGACGCGTTCGTCGCGCACTTCCGCCGCGTCGCCGCCCACCTGGCGCCCGGCGGCCTGTACATCGTCGAGATGTCGCACCCCCGGGACCGGCTGGGCGACGACGAGCCGAGCGTCGGCACCGCCTGGACGGTCGAGCGCGGCGGTGTGCGCGCGTCCGTCCGGTGGGGCGAGCCCGGCGACCGGCTCGACCCGGTCACCCAGATCGCCGACGACCGCGTCACGATCACGATCGACGGGCCGGACGGCGCCCGCACCGTCCGCGACGTCGTGCCCTACCGGTTCTGGACGGCCGGGGAGCTCGACGCCGCGATCCGCCTCGCGGGCGGCCTCACGACCGCGGCGCGGTACGGCGACTTCGGGGACGGCGCGGACGCGGTCGCCCTCACCGCCCCCGAAGCCTGGCGCATGATCACGGTCCTGCGGGCGGGTCAGCCCGCGGGCGCCCAGCCGGGCATCGGGTAACCGGCGAGCAGCTCGCGGATCTCGGCCGCGACCCGCTCGGCGACCGCGTCCTCGTCGCCCTTCGCCACGGCCTGGACGACCTCGTCGAGCCACGCCGCGATCTGCGGCATCCGCTCCTCGGTGAGGCCGCGCGTGGTGATCGCGGCGGTGCCGAGGCGCAGCCCCGACGGGTCGAACGGCTTGCGCGGGTCGAACGGGACGGCGTTGTGGTTCAGCTCGATGCCCGCCCGGTCGAGGGCCTTCGCGGCGGGCTTGCCCGCGACGCCCTTGTTCGTCAGGTCGATCAGGATCAGATGGTTGTCGGTGCCGCCCGAGACCAGGTCGTACCCGCGCTCGACCAGCGCCGCGGCGAGCGCCTTCGCGTTCGCGACGATCCGCCGGGCGTACGCCCCGAAGTCCGGCTGCGCCGCCTCCCGCAGCGCGACCGCGATCGCCGCCGTCGTGTGGTTGTGCGGGCCGCCCTGCAGCCCCGGGAAGACGGCCTTGTCGATCGCCTTCGCGTGCTCGGCCGTCGACATGATCATCGCGCCGCGCGGGCCCCGCAGCGTCTTGTGCGTGGTCGTGGTGATCACGTCGGCGTGCCCGGCCGGCGACGGGTGCGCACCGCCCGCGATCAGCCCCGCGATGTGCGCGACGTCCGCCGCGAGCACCGCGCCGGCCTCCCGCGCGATCTCCGCGAACGCCGGGAAGTCGATCGTCCGGGGCACGGCCGTCCCGCCGCACCAGATCAGCTTCGGGCGCTCCTTCAGGGCGAGGTCGCGCACCTGGTCCATGTCGACCCGCCCGGTGTCGGCGCGCACCTCGTACCGGACGGGCCGGAACCAGGCGCCGGTCGCCGACACCGACCAGCCGTGCGTCAGGTGGCCGCCCATCGGCAGCGACAGGCCCATCACGGTGTCGCCCGGCCGCAGGAACGCCATGTACACGGCCAGGTTCGCGGGCGACCCGGAGTACGGCTGGACGTTCGCGTGCTCGACGCCGAACAGGGTCTTCGCCCGGTCGATCGCCAGTTCCTCCAGCGGGTCGACGTTCTGCTGGCCCTCGTAGTAGCGGCGGCCCGCATAGCCCTCGGAGTACTTGTTCGTCAGGACGGACCCGGTCGCCTCGAGCACCGCGGGCGAGACGTAGTTCTCGGACGCGATCAGCCGGACCTTCTCGAACTGGCGGCGCGCCTCGTCCTCGACGAGCCGGGCGATGTCGGGGTCGCCGCCCCGCAGGTGGGGTACTCGGGGTTCGTGCATGTCGCTCTCCGCGCTGTCGGCCGGGGCGGCGGGCGCCCCGGTGAAGGGGGCCCGAACACCCAGGCGCGCGGTGCGCGGACTACGGTCGCTCCCCGGTGGTCGTCTCCACCTTGACTGCGCCAGTCGCGTAGACGTCATCATACCGATCGGCCCGCCGTCGCGGCGCCGGTACGGACACGGCGGCGAGCCCGCCGAGCAGCAGCGCCGTCCCGGCGATCACCGCGCCGGACATGGGTTCGCCCAGCACGAGCACCGCGAGGACGACCGCGACCAGCGGCTCCACGAGGCTCAGCGTCCCCGCGGTCGCGGCGCTGACCCGTCCCAATCCGGTCACGAAGCACATGTAGGCGACCGCGGTCGCCGCGATGCCCAGCCAGCCGACGAGCCACGCCGCGCGCGGCTCCGCGAGCGCCGGCAGGGCGGCGATCGTCCAGGGCGCCAGGACCGCGCCGCCGGCCAGGAGGGTCACCGACACGGCCGCCGCCATGCCGGCGCCGCGCCCGGTCATCCGCTTGGCGGCGACCGTGTAGACGCCGAAGCAGCATCCCGCCACCAGGCTCAGCGCGATGCCCACCGGGTCGACGCGCACCGCGGCCTGCGGCGCCATCAGCACCGCGACGCCGCCCACCGCGCACACCGTCCCGGCCCACCATCCGCGCCCGGGGCGGACGCCCAGCACCAGCCGCTCGCACACGCCCGTCGACACCGGAACCAGCCCGAACACCACGGCCGTCGCGACGGCCGCGCCGGTGCGGTCCACCGCGCCGAAGAACGCCGCCTGGAACGTCCCGGTGGCCGCGGCGGCGGCGATCAGCGGCCGCCACGCGTCCCGCCGGATCGCGAACGAGCCGCGGTCCCTCACCAGGACCAGCGCGGCGAGGATCGCCCCGCCGAAGAGGATCCGGGCTCCCCCGACCGCGACCGGGCTCGCGTCCGTCTCCGCCAGCACCCGGGCCGGTCCCACCGTCCCCCACAGGACGCCCGCCGCCAGCACCAGCAGCGTCCCGGATGTGTCACTCCATCGGTACATGGGGCCGAAGCTAGGAGAACATGCGGCCCTTTTGCGGTTCGACCATTCGTAAGTTCGGTTGCAATGGTCTCACCCGTTGTTCCTTCGGCCGAGCGCGGCCGCGCCCGAGGTCACGCATACGGTGTTCGGCGGGCGCGCTCGTCCGCCGCCGGAAGTTCGGACTGCTCGACCGGCTGGACGTAGTCGTAGACGACCGTGGTGCGCACGTCCACGAACTCCTTGCGCCGCGCCAGCCGGTCGAGCACGAAGTCGCGCAGGTACGCGGTGCTGGGCACCGCCACGTGGACGAGCAGGTCCTCGTTCCCGGTCACGACGAACACCCCGACGGCCTCGGGCATCGCCGCCATGCCGTCCCGCGCGGATTCGATCGCCTCCCGCGACTGCGGCCGGATCCGGATCGAGATGAGCGCCTGCACGCCCCGTCCGAGCCGCTCCAGGTCGACGGCCGCGTGCACCCCGGTGACGACGCCCCGCGCGCGCAGCGCCCGCGTCCGCTCCAGCGCCGTCGACGGCGCGACCCCCACCGCCTCGGCGAGCTCCCGGTTCGTCTGCCGTCCGTCCCGCTGCAAGCGCCGCAGGATCGCCTGGTCGACCGCGTCCATGTCGCACCCCTCGTTCCGCTCTCCGATGCCGAACCCTCGCACGCGGTTCCGCGCCCGAAGGCCCACGCCTCCGAAGAATATTCGGACGCCGCTTCGAGCATCCCGGGGGCCGCGAGACGAGCATCGCGGCGTGACGCGGCGGGGACGCGGCGCATGGAGCGGCATCGCCGCCGCGCGGGCTCGGCAGGCCGCCGTCGAGCGGCGGGGAGGTTCGCCGATGCGCGGCGAAGCGGGCGGGGCGATGGACGGCGGGCGGCGGAGTCCGCGGGTCCGTGCGGGAGCGCGCCCCGTGGCCGGTCCGGCGGGACGGACGGGCGCGAGGCCGGTGATTTCGCCGATGCGGCGCGCGGCGCGCGTCCGCAGAATGTCCGCCCGAGGCACAGGCGGCAGCGTGGCCGTCCGGGGATCGAGGGTGAACGTGAGCGGAGCTCATCGTGCGGGGGGTCCGCGTGGCGGCCGTGCCCGCCGGGTGCGGCAGGCGCTGGTCGTCGCGGGGGCGGCCCTCGCGGTGGCGGCGGGGACGGCCGTGTACGCCGTGTCGGCGGGCGGCGGGTGCGGCGGGAGCGCGGTCGGGCTGGACGTGGCGGTGGCGCCGGAGCTGGTGCCGGCCGTGACGCGGGCCGCCGACGACTTCAACGGGCGGGAGCGCCGCGTCGGCGGCAGGTGTGTGCGCGTCGCGGTGCGCGCCGCCGGTCCGGCGGGGGTGGCGGCGCTGCTGTCGGGCCGCATCCCGCCGGACGCGGGGGTCCGCCGGCCGGACGTGTGGGTGCCGGACTCGTCGCTGTGGCTCCGGACGCTCGACGATCCGCCGGAGACGGTCGGGGGGCCGGTCGCGCGGTCGCCGCTGGTGGCGGCGGTGCCGCGGCGGCGGGCCGGGGACGTCACCGCGCCGACGTGGGACGGGGTGCTCCAGGCGTCGATGCCCGGGCCGGGGGACGCGCGGTCGACCCGGCTGACCCTGGCCGACCCCGCCCGGACGGGCGCCGGGCTGACCGCGCTGCTGCTCGTGCACGCACGTCTGCACAAGGCGGAGGCGTCGTTCGCGACGTTCGCGCGGGCGGCGCAGGAGAACATGGCGCCGGACGCGCGCGGAGTGTTCGAGTACCTCGCGGGGGGCGGGGAGAGCGTGCTTCCCGTGCTGCTCGCACCGGAGCAAAGCGTGTGGGCGTACAACCGGACGGGCCCGGAAGCGCCCGCGGAGGCGGTGTACCCGCGGGAGGGCACGCTGTCGCTCGACTACCCGTTCGTGCTCGTCGATCCGGAACGGGACGAGGCCGCACGGCTGTTCGAGGGGGCGCTGCGCACGCCGGAGGCGCGGGACGCGCTGCGGGCGCTGGGCTTCCGCGACACGGGGGGCGCGCCGCCGCCGGACTTCCGGAGCACCGCGGGCGTGCGGGCGCAGCGGCCCGCGGAGCTGGCCGCGCCGACGCCGCAGGAGGTGCGGGACGTCGTGCAGGCGTGGGCGCGGCTCGCGCTGGGGTCGCGGATGCTGTCGTTGATCGACGTGTCGGGGTCGATGGCCGCGAAGGTGCCGGGCACGGACCTGACGCGGCTGCAGGCGATCGCGCAGGCGGCCCAGCAGGGACTGACGCTGCAGCCGGACGGCACGGAGCTGGGCCAGTGGATCTTCTCGACGCGGATGGACGGGCGGCGCGACTGGCGCGAGACCGTGCCGATCGGGCCGCTCGGGGAGCGGATCGGGTCGGCGACGCGGCGGCAGCGGATACTCGGCACGCTCACGGCGCTGCGGCCGAAACCGGACGGCGACACGGGCCTCTACGACACGCTGCTGGCGGCCATGGAGTTCATGCGCCGCACCTACAAGCCCGAGATGATCAACACCGTGCTGGTGTACACCGACGGCCGCAACGACGATCCCGACGGGCCGTCCCTGGACGAGACCATCGACCGGCTGCGCGACGGGAACGACCCGCGGCGGCCGGTGCAGATCGTCGTGGTCGGGTTCGGGCCGGAGGTCGACACGGACGAGCTGGAGAGGCTCGCGGACGCCACGCGCGGCAGCGTCTACACGGCGCACCGGCCCTCGGACGTCCTGCGGATCTTCGGGGAGGCGATGGCCCGCAGGCTGTGCGCCCCCGACTGCTGAGCGTCCGGACGCGCCGCGGCCCGGCACCCGCTCGGGTGCCGGGCCGCGCTGCGGAACCGCGTCAGCCGCGGGCCGCGGCCTCCATGTGCTGCTTGACCGCGGCGCGCTTCTCCCGGAGCTTCGCGAGCGCCTCCTCGAGGATGGCCTCGCCGTCCTCGTCGCTGCGACGCTCCTTCACGTAGGCGAGGTGCGTCTTGTACGGCTCGGTCTTCGGCGGCGCCGGCGGGTTGTCCGCGTCCTGCCCGGCCGGGAACCCGCACCGCGGGCAGTCCCACGTCTCGGGGACCGCGACGTCGGTCGCGAAGCTGGGGCGGGTCTCGTGCCGGTTCGCACAGTAGAAGGTCACCCAGACGCGGGGGGCGGCGTCGCCGCGCTCCGCCTCTCCCATCGGACCGGCCCCGACGCGGCTGCCCCGAATCGCGTTGCCACTACCCACGGACTACTCCTCGTTCACTCTGCCGTGGCCGCCCGTGACCTCGGGAGGACGGCACGGCGCTCGTACGGTGGATCAGGCGGCTCAGCCCGCGTCGCCCTTGAACAGCAGCGCCAGCACGATGATCGAGGCGAACCAGATCACCCCGACGCCGACGGTCAGCCGGTCCAGGTTGCGTTCGACCACCGACGACCCGCCGAGGGACGACGAGATGCCGCCGCCGAACATGTCGGACAGGCCGCCGCCCTTGCCCTTGTGCATCAGGACGAGGACGATCATCAGGAGGCTCGAGAGGATGAGCACGGCGGACGTTGCGATGATCACGGTTCAAGCGCCTTCTCTGGCCGGACCCGCGTGAGCGGGACGTGTCTGCGTTCAAGGTCGGGGGTCGAGCCGGGCGGTTTACCCGTCCGCCTGAAAGGGTACGACGAACTACCCGCTGGTTCGGCAAGAACCCCCATGTCACGAGGAATTGATCACTTTTGATCAGGCCGGAAGGTCCCGGTACCGGCAGATCTTGACGAATTCACCGGGGTCCAGGCTGGCACCTCCCACCAGCGCGCCGTCCACGTCGGCCTCCTGCATGAGCTTGGCGACGTTGCTTCCCTTCACCGAGCCGCCGTACAGGATGCGCACCTTGCCGGCGAGGTCCCCGTCGTACAGCTCCGCGAGCCGGGCGCGGATCGCGGCGCAGACCTCCTGCGCGTCCCGCGGGGTGGCGACCTCGCCCGTGCCGATCGCCCAGACCGGCTCGTAGGCGATCACGACCTTCTCGGCCTGCTCGGCGGGGATCTTCTCCAGGCCCCCGTCGACCTGCGCGAGGACGTGCGCGACGTGCTCGCCCGCCTTGCGGACGTCCAGGCCCTCCCCCACGCACAGGATCGGCGTGAGCTCGGCGGCCAGCGCCGCCTTGACCTTGGCGTTGACGATCGCGTCGTCCTCGTGGTGGTACTGCCGCCGCTCGGAGTGCCCGACGACCGCGTAGGTGCAGCCGAGCTTGGCCAGCATCGCCCCGGAGATCTCCCCGGTGTAGGCGCCGGACGCGTGCTGCGACACGTCCTGGGCCCCGTAGGCGATCCCGAGCTTGTCGGCGTCGACGAGGGTCTGCACCGACCGGATGGCGGTGAACGGCGGAACGACCGCGACGTCGACGGCGTCGTAGTCGGCCTCCTTGAGCGCGAACGCCATCTTCTGGACGAGCGCGATCGCCTCGAGGTGGTTGTTGTTCATCTTCCAGTTGCCCGCCATGAGCGGCTTACGGGAAGGTGCGGCTGCCATCGGGGTCAGTCCTCCAGTGCCTGCAGGCCGGGGAGCGTCTTGCCCTCGAGGTACTCGAGGCTCGCGCCGCCGCCGGTCGAGATGTGGGAGAAGGCGTTCTCGTCGAAGCCGAGCCGCCGGACGGCCGCGGCGGAGTCGCCGCCGCCGACCACGGTGAACGCGCCGGAGTCGAGGAGGCCCTGGGCGACGGCGCGGGTGCCGTGCGCGTAGGGCTCCATCTCGAACACGCCCATGGGGCCGTTCCAGAAGACCGTCCCGGCGCCCTCCAGCCGGGACGCGAACAGCTTGCCGGACTCGGGACCGATGTCGAGGCCGAGCCGGTCGGCGGGGATCGCGTCGGCGGGGACGACGTCGTGGTCGGCGTCCGCGGCGAACGCGGTCGCGGCGACGACGTCCACCGGCAGGACGAACTCCACGCCGTTCGCCTCGGCGCGCCGCAGGTACTCGCGGACGGTGTCGAGCTGGTCCTCCTCGAGGAGGCTCCGGCCGACCTCGTGGCCCTGCGCCTTGAGGAAGGTGAACACCATGCCGCCGCCGATGAGGATGCGGTCGGCCTTGCCGAGGAGGTTGTCGATCACGCCGAGCTTGTCGGAGACCTTGGAGCCGCCGAGGACGACCGCGTACGGCCGGGCGACGTCCTCGGTGAGCCGGCGCAGCACGGAGACCTCGGCGTCGATCAGCTCGCCGGCGGCGTGCGGGAGCCGCGCCGGGACGTCGAAGACGCTGGCGTGCCTGCGGTGCACGGCGCCGAACCCGTCGCCGACGTAGCAGTCGGCGAGGGCGGCGAGCCTGCCGGCGAACGCGCCGCGCTCGGCGTCGTCCTTGCTGGTCTCGCCGGGCTCGAAGCGCAGGTTCTCCAGCAGCGCGACGTCGCCTTCGCCGAGGCCGCCCACGGCGGCGTGGGCGGACGGGCCGACGACGTCGTCGGCGAACACGACGCGGGTGCCGAGCAGCTCGCCGAGCCGGATCGCGACGGGGCGCAGCGAGAACTCGGGCTTGACCTCGCCCTTCGGGCGGCCGAGGTGGGCGCAGACGACGACGCGGGCGCCGCGGGACCGCAGCCGCATGATCGTCGGCAGCGCCGCCCGGATCCGCCCGTCGTCGGTGATCTTCCCGTCCTCCAGCGGGACGTTCAGGTCCGCGCGGACGAGCACGCGCCGTCCGTCGACGTCGAGATCGTCAATGGTGCGCATCGGGATGCGGTGTCCTTCCGGATACGGCCCCGCCGTGGCCGCGCGCGTCGCGCGGCCACGGCGGGAAAGACGGGCTCGGAGACGCGTGTCAGAGCTGCGCGCCGACGAGCTTGACGAGGTCGACGAGGCGGTTGGAGTAGCCCCACTCGTTGTCGTACCAGCCGACGACCTTGACCTGGTCGCCGATGATCTTCGTCAGGCCGGCGTCGAAGATGCAGGACGCCGGGTCGGTGACGATGTCGGCCGAGACGATCGGGTCCTCGGTGTAGGTCAGGTAGCCCTTGAGCGGGCCCTCGGCGGCGGCCTTGAACGCGGCGTTGACCTCTTCGACGGTCGTGTCGCGGGACACCTTCGCGGTGAGGTCGGTGGCCGAGCCGGTCGGCACCGGGACGCGCAGCGCGTAGCCGTCCAGCTTGCCGTTCAGCTCCGGCAGCACCAGGCCGATCGCCTTGGCGGCGCCGGTGGAGGTCGGGACGACGTTCAGCGCGGCGGCGCGGGCGCGGCGCAGGTCCTTGTGCGGCGCGTCCTGCAGGTTCTGGTCCTGCGTGTAGGCGTGGATCGTCGTCATCAGGCCCTTCTCGATGACGAAGTTGTCGTGCAGGACCTTCGCCAGCGGGGCCAGGCAGTTGGTGGTGCAGGACGCGTTCGAGATGACGGTGTGGGCCGCCGGGTCGTACTTGTCCTCGTTCACGCCCAGCACGACGGTGAGGTCCTCGTTCTTGGCGGGCGCCGAGATGATGACCTTCTTCGCGCCGTTGTCGGCGTGCACCTTGGCCTTGGTGGCGTCGGTGAAGAAACCGGTGGACTCGACCACGACGTCGACGTCGCCCCACTTGATGTTGGCGGGGTCGCGCTCGGCGAACGCCTTGATCGTCTTGCCGCCGACGACGATCTCGTCGGCCGTGGCGTGCACGTCCTCGGGGAAACGGCCGAGGATGCTGTCGTACTTCAGCAGGTGGGCGAGCGTGGCGTTGTCGGTCAGGTCGTTGACCGCCACGATCTCGATGTCGGCCCCGCTGGCCTTCACGGCGCGGAAGAAGTTACGGCCGATCCGGCCGAACCCGTTGATGCCTACTCGGATGGTCACGGAACGGCTCTCCTCGTACGTCAATCGCCCGGCGCGTCGTCCAGGACGGTTACGGTCGGTGCAGGGATCTCCCCGGGGGTCTCCCCGCCTCCGACCCTATCCAATGACCCGCCGGTAGCTTGACACCGGTCGCGTGGGAAACGCCGGGTGACGCGCCCTCCCCCAGGCGGGGGAGGCACCGGCTCAGGGCACGAAGGTCATCGGCTCAGGGCGCGAAGGTCATCGAATCGACCACCCGGCCGTTCTCGTCAAGGGCCCGGACCACGCCCGGACGGGGCTCGCCGCGCTCACCGGAGGGCGCCGGGCGCGGGCGCGTGGCGAACATCAGGGCTTCCCGGCCTCCCGCCGACCACCGGTGGCAGTTCGCCTCGGCCGCGCGGTCGCGACTCCCGCACTCGAACTCCAGGGCGCCGCCGGCGTGCTCCACCAGGAAGGACCGGGCGGCCGGGACGGTGGTGCCCACCCACGCGACCGCGCCGTCGCCCGTCGTCCAGCGCATCGCGGCGGTCGAGCGCGGCAGGAAGCCCTCCCGGCGGCACTCCCTTTCCCCGGGCGCGCGTCGCATCACCGCGAGCACGAGCCCGTCGGCGCCGCCGTCCACGGCCGCCGCGGTCCCGCCGCCGGGGATGTCGATCGACATGCCGCCTTCCCGCGCCGTCGCCCATCCGTCGGTGGCGGCGTCCAGGCACGCGTTCCCGTCCGCGGCGCTCACCCGGCGCGACGCGTCCGCACCGGTGGCGGAACCGGACGGGCGGGCGGCCCGCCCGGCGGCCGGTCCCGGATCGGCGAGGACGTCGGCGAGGACCGTGCCCCCGAGCACCGCGATCGCGGCCGCCGCGGCGGCGACGGCGGGGGCGGCGCGGCGACGGCGGCGGCGCCGCTCCACGCG